>JAICKM010000765.1 GCA_025927935.1 Chloroflexia bacterium
CGGCCCGCTAACCTGATCCCGGAGCGTCTTACCGTTCGCCTCGAAATCGGCCTGCAACTGGTAGCTTTCGAGGACGTGTGTAACGTGGCCCGCGGCGTCCGTGAAGACAAGGTCGCTGATGCGGCCGCTGGCGTGCTCCGTAACAGTGAAGCCACAGGCAGCGGTGAAGTCGTCCCGCACAAAGGTGAAATCGACGCGGATAGTGACATGGATCGGACTTGCAGCGGCGGCGTAGGACGCGGGGGCCAAAATACAGAGGGCGAGCAGGCCGGCGATGCAAAGACAAGTACGTAGTGTGCGCATTGTATTCCTCCAGGCATACTGCTAATGGATTCCAATGGCCGTTCTAACCCATGTAATGCACTTGCCACCTGTGGCGGCTTTCACCCTTTCACTATGCGCCCGCCATCGATCTTCCAGCACCTATTCATAACCATAATGGTTGTCTAGCGCGAGGTATCGTATAAATATTGTATTACTAGATCACAGGAAAGTCAATAGATTTAGCTCCAGCAGGCATGTTGCGATATCTATATGATTTACATACGAGTATATTTGGAAACAATTTCCAGGAAGCTATGCTCTGAGATTAGGGCTAACTAATGTACTACATAGTCTAACTAGGTCTCGTAGCCGGGGCCTACTGCACATCATGGCCGACACCTATTGGGCTCTCTATGCACCCGGCAATAATGAAGATGCTGATTAGACCTGGAAGCCAGCGCACGGCACAGCTACTCGGCATATCTCTTGCTAGGAGATTTATTGAGGGGCGTCGAAGGCCGTAGAAGGGGGAATCGTTATGGCACGCGGGCCGGAGAAGAAAGCGCTAATCATCGTCGAGGATAACGCGGCGGTCGCCGAGGTGATTAAGGATACTCTCAATGGGGAGCCGGGATACCGGGCTGTGGTGGTGCATGACGGGGCGCAGGCGCTGGAAGTGATCCATTCCATCCAAGTGGATGCGGTGCTGCTCGATGTGGCGCTGCCGGGGCTAAGTGGCCCGCAGATCTACGAGGCGCTCAAGGCGGACAGGGCGACCCGGCACCTGCCGGTGATTTTCATTACCGCCCACTACGACTCACCCGAATTCAAGCGCCTGGGAATCACTAGCTTTATTGCCAAACCGTTTAACCTCGACGATCTGCTGGCGCGGGTCGAGGAAGTCTGCGGCCCGCTGCTACCCGTGGAGCCGGTGCCGGCGCCCTCTGACGATCCTATGCTGCTGGACGCCAGCCTGCATGACGATGGCGATATCCTCTATTTCCTGACGGTGCCGCAACCGGGCCTTTAGGCAACCCACGCCGCGTTCTGGGGCAGGGTGAGCATGACGCGGGTGTAGCGACCGGGCACGCTTTCGGCGGCGAGCGCGCCGCCCACAACGGCCATCATCGTCCCGTGCAGGGCCAGGCCCTGGCCGCTGCCGCCATTAGGGGCGGGCGGGGCGCCCAGGCCCACGCCATCGTCTTCGATCAAGATCTCCAGGCCGTTGCGCCACTCGACGGCGATGCGCAAGCGCAACGGGCGAGCCAGGTCGGCGGCGCGACCGTGGCGGGCCGCATTGCGGATGGCCTCGCGGGCGGCATAGAACAGCACCTCAGCGGTGAGCGCGGGCATGGCCTCGGCGGCCTGCCCGGCTTCCGGCGCGATCTCCCAGGTGACGGCGTCGAAGGCGGCGCCCAGTTCGTCATGCACGGTCTGTTGCAGTGCGCCGATGAGGCCCAGGTGGGCGACTTCAGGGGCGCTCCCGGCCGGCATCTCGCGCAGCAGGTTCGAGATCTGACGATGAACATCGGCCAGCAGGCGCAACGTGTCCGGCAGAGTGTCGCCGGCCGGCGGCCCACTGCTCAGGTTGAGGATGGCGGTGTGCAGCCGGGGCAATACGTCGTCGTGGAGCGCGCGACGGGCGCGGCGATCCAGCACCTGGCTTTCGGCCAGGCGGCGGCGCTGCAAGACCATCAACCGCCCGGCGATCTCGGCGCTGGCCTGCGTGTCGATGAGGCGCTCGCCGCTGGCCCGCGCGATCTCGATCTCCTCTTGCGTATAGACGCCCCCGGCGCTCTTTTCGCCCAGCAGCAGCACGCCGATCAGGCCGCGCTCACTCCAGAGCGGGACGGCCCATAGCGCGCCGCCGTAAAGCGCCGGGTCCACCGGGGCATACATGGTGTCGGGGCTGGTAAACTGGGCGGCCAGGCCGCCAGCCGCGGGCAGCGTAGCGTCTGCGCCGGGCGGGTAGGCCAGCATGGGGCCGGCCAGCGAGGACAGCGGTCCGAGCGGCACCAGGTAGGCGCGGCGCGCGCCCAGCACGTCGGCGCAGAGCGCGTGGAAGGGCGTGGCCGCGTCGATGGCCGGCGGCGTGGCGCGGGTGAGCAGCGATTCGTAGAGCCGTTGGCTGGCGACGAAGGGGCGCAATTGGTCCATGTAGCGCTCGCGCTCAGCATAGGATCGCCAGCTAAACAGGGCATAGAACAGCGTCATCAAGACCGTCGCCAACAGCAAGCTGTAAATAGGCCGGATGGGCAGGGTGGCCGTCGCGGCGACCACGAGACTGTAGCCCCCGGCAACCAGCACGGCGCTGTGCCAGTGGCGGGCCAGGCCGCGGCGCGGCAGCGCTTTGCCGGTGAAGATCTCGTAGGAGACGATAGCCTGGCCGAGCAGGCCGACGGCTACCGCGATGAGCAGGCAGATCACCACGTCGCTCGCGGCGATCACCAAGGACATGTCGCTGTAGACGATGTAGAGCGTGGACGTGTTGAGTACGATCCAGAGCAGCACGCCCGTGACGAGCAGACTAACCAGCAGCAGCACCGCCGAGGTAGCGACAAGCCAGGGCCGGGCCAGGCGCCGGGCTTGGTCGCCCATGACGCGCCCCGTGGGGCCGGGCCGGCGCAACGCATCGAGCGACAGGATGATGCAGAGCAAGATGTAGGCGGGGTAGGCCAGCACGCGCAGGGGGATATTGCCGATGGGCAGCACCCCCGCCGCGAACTGGTGGATGAGCACGCCGTAGAGGGGGAACAGGTTGACCCACAGCAGCACGCCGAGCATACCGGGCGTCAGCAGCAGGATGCCGAGCAACCAGGGCCGCTGGCGACGATGCAGCGGCGTTTGGCGGTCGTCCCAGAAGCCGGCATACCAGAGCATCACGACATACCAGGCAAAGGGCAGCACGATGACCGGCACCCAGGCCACCTGCCACCAGAAGTTGACCTCCCAGTTGACGACGCTGAAGCCGTAGGCCAGCAAGGCGGCATGGCTGATGAAGAAGGCCGCGCCCATCAGCAGCCCGCCACCGGCCAGCCAGATGCCCCAGGTGCGCCGCTCGGCGTTCAGCAGCACGGTCAGGCCGAGCCAGCACA
>JAICKM010000434.1 GCA_025927935.1 Chloroflexia bacterium
CCCCCGGAGTCCCGATTTTAATCGGGCCGGCGGCCACAGCGCCCATCCGGCCCGCGCCGCCCCCCGTGCCCCAAACCAGTCCCGACAACGCGAAATCACCGGGACCGCGAACCGCCGCCGCGCCGCCCAGCAGGACATAGCCACGGGCATAGCGCGGCATAGAGTGTGCAGATTGCCGGGTGGTTCGTGCGGACAGTGGACAACTAGGGGAGGGGAATCATTGTGGCAGCAGACACACCCGTATATCTGGACAGTACGCGCCCGACCGCGGAGCGGGTGCAGGATCTGATCGCGCAAATGACGGTGGAAGAGAAGATCGGCCAGTTGCAGAACGCCGCCGCGGCAGTTCCACGCCTGGGCATCCCGGCCTACAACTACTGGAACGAGGCGCTGCACGGCGTGGCGCGCAACGGCCGCGCGACAGTCTTCCCCCAGATCATCGGCATGGCCGCCACCTGGGACCCGGCACTCATCCAGCGCGCCGCCTCGGCCATTGCCGATGAGGCCCGCGCCAAGTACCATGAGGCGTTACGGCGGCACGGCTTCACACAACTCTACCAGGGGCTGACGTTCTGGTCGCCCAACGTCAATATCTATCGCGACCCGCGCTGGGGGCGCGGCCAGGAGACGTGGGGCGAAGACCCGTATCTGACCGGCGAATTAGGCGCGACCTTCGTGCGCGGTATGCAGGGCGACGACCCGCGCTACCTCAAGACCGCCGCCTGCGCCAAGCACTATGCCGTCCACAGCGGGCCGGAGAAGCTGCGCCACGGCTTTGACGCGGAAGTCAGCCGGCACGATCTACAGGATACCTACCTGCCCGCTTTCCATGCGCTGGTCGATGCCGGCGTCGAGTCGGTCATGGGCGCCTATAACCGGGTCAATGGCGAGCCATGCTGCGCGCATCCCTACCTGCTCGGCGAGGTGTTGCGCGGGGCCTGGGGTTTCCAGGGCCATGTCGTCTCCGACTGCGGCGCGGTCACGGACATCTACAGCGGCCACCACACCGCCGCCACCGAGGCCGAGGCCGCCGCGCTGGCGATCACGCGCGGCTGTGACCTGGAATGCGGCAAGACCTACCGGCACCTGGATAGAGCACTGGCCCAGGGCCTGCTGGCCGAGGCGGACATCGACACCGCGCTGGCCCGTGTGCTGACCACCCGTTTCAAACTGGGCATGTTCGATCCGCCGGAGCAGGTACCCTATGCCGCCACGCCGCTCAGCGTGATCGCCAGTCCGGAACACCGGGCGCTGGCTTATGAGGCGGCGGCCAAGTCGGTGGTGCTGCTGAAGAACCGCGGCAATATCCTGCCGCTCAGCCCCGAAGTAAAGACGATTCGCGTGCTCGGCCCCACGGCGGCCGACCTCAGCGTGTTGCTGGGCAGCTACCACGGGCTGAACGGCACGCTGACCTCGCTGCTCGAAGGCATCGTGGACCGGCTGCCTGAGGGCGCCGGCCTGGAGTATCGCATGGGCTGCCAGATCCTGCATCCGAATACGGCGTCGCAGGAATGGCTGTTCAGCCCCCGCTCGCAGCCCGATGTGGTGATCGCCTGCATGGGCGTGACACCCATGCTCGAAGGCGAGGAAGGCGATGCCATTGCCTCGACCGAGGAGGGCGACCGCGCAGGCATCGAGTTGCCCGCCGTACAGGCCGATTTCGTCCGCAAACTGGCCCAGGCGGGCGCCAGGGTGGTGCTGGTGCTGACGGGCGGCGGCCCCATCGCGCTGGGCGACCTGGAGGATCTGGTCGAAGCCGTGCTGTTCGTCTGGTATCCGGGCGAGGCCGGCGGGGCGGCGGTCGCCGATGTGCTGTTCGGGCACGTCACGCCGTCAGGCAAGCTGCCGCTGACGTTCCCGCGCTCACTGGCCGACCTGCCGCCGTTCGACGACTACCGCATGCAGGGGCGCACCTACCGCTACGCCACCAGTGATCCACTCTACCCCTTCGGCTTCGGCCTCAGCTACACCCAGTTCGCGTACAGCAATGTCCAGGTGGCGCCAGACCACCTCGCCGCCGGGACCGATTTGCGTTGCACCGTGGAGGTCGCCAACGTGGGGCCGCGCGACGGAGAAGAAGTTGTGCAGGTCTACGTGAGCGCGCCCGACGTGCCGGGGGCACCCCGCCACAGCCTGGCCGCTTTCCGCCGCGTGGCGCTGGCCGCCGGAGAGCGGCAAACCGTGACCTTCGAAATTCCGGCCCAGCGCCTGAGGGTGGTTGATGCGGACGGCGTGGCCCAGGCGGCGCCGGGTCGTTGGCGGCTGACGGTGGGCGGGTGTTCGCCGGGCGCGCGAGGCGTGGCCCTCGGCGCGCCCGCACCGGCTACCGCCGAGTTCGCCGTGCAGGCGCCGGGCGCCTGACCCAAAGTTACCTTGGCGCCGGGCAGCGGCAAGCCAACCTGGCCCAGAATAAGACCGCTGCGCCGGAATTCAGCCGTGGACGGCTGCCCCGCATAGCTGTCCGTATCCGCTGACGTAAAAATGGTGTCAATTCGCACCCTATAGCTCTTGACATGATATCATTATGGTGCTATTATGGTGTCATGAACTTAACCCACTACGTAAACGATCTCCAACACCAGTTGGAAGTGGCCGCCGAAGCAGGCGGTGAGGAAGCCCATACACTTGCTGAGCGCCTCATCGCCCCGCTCGAGGCGGCCACCCGGCTCGTGCTGTTGGAAGCGCTATCTGCCGCGGCGAGCGAGATCACTCGTGAGCTTGCGCCTGGCTCGGTCGATGTGCGCCTCCGCGGGCGCGACCCCGAGTTCGTTGTAACACCACCACCAGCCGGCCCGGCTTTTGAGGAAGTTGCCGAGAACAGGTCCGCGGCTGCCCCATCATCTAGCCAAAGTACACCGGGCGAGCTCGACGAGGGCGGGACGGCGCGCACCACACTTCGCTTGCCTGAGCACCTCAAGCTGCGGATCGAGGAAGCCGCCGCCCGCGAAGGACTTTCAGTCAATTCCTGGCTCGTTCGTGCCGTCGCCGCGGCGCTGGAGCCTAAAGATCGCCGCCCGGCACAAAGCTCCCCCCCCGGCGGCGAACGATATACCGGCTGGGTTCGCTAGCATGACACCGCTTTCACGCCTCGCCCCGATGAGCAAGGGTGTCACCAACCGCCGGCAGAAAGGGAGCAGGGCCATGCCAATATTCGCCACGCCACAACCCATCATCGTCACAATCGATCTCGCTGTCGCTGACCTCAAGATCATCGCGGGCGAGCGCACCGACACCGTCGTCGAAGTACGTCCGCGCAACGCCGCCAGGGCCGCCGATGTCAAGGCCGCAGAGCTGACTCGTGTCGAGTACGCCAACGGCAGACTGCTGGTCAAAGGGCCGCGCCAACGCGGCATCTTCGGCAGAACTGAGTCGATCATAGTGACAATCGAACTGCCGGCGGGATCGCATGTGTACGGTAGCGCGGCAATGAGTGAGTTCCGCGGGGAGGGCCGGCTAGGAGAGTGCCGCTTCTATACGGCCATGGGCGACATCAGCCTCGATCAGACCGGCACACTGAATCTGAACACCGACTACGGTAACATCACCGTAGAGCGCGTGGTGGGCCAGGCCAATATCAGCACCGGCTCCGGGTCCGTGCGCATCCGCGCAATCGATGGCCCGGCGACGATCAAGAACTCCAACGGCCCCACCACCATCGGGGAAGTCACCGGGCAGCTGCGGTTGAACGGCGCTAACAGCGACTTCTCCGTCGACCGGACCCACACTTCAGTCACCGCCCGGATTGCCCACGGCAGCGTCCGCATCGGCGAGGTTGTGCGCGGCTCAATCCTGCTCGAAACCGCGTTCGGCGAGCTTGAAGTGGGCATCCGTCAAGGCACCGCCGCCTGGCTCGACGTGAGTACGCGGTACGGCAGCGTGCGCAACTCCCTGCCCGCCCACGACGGTCCGCGGCAGTCCGACGAGACCGTTGAAGTGCGCGCACGCACCTCCTATGGCGATATCACGATTCGCCGCTCGACTTAAACCACTCGGACAAGGAGCACGCAGTTATGGACTCCCAACGACCCCAACCGGCGATCACCGCAACCGGACTACGCAAGGCATACGGCAAGAAGATCGTGCTCGACGGCATCGACCTCCATGTGCCCACCGGAACGATCTTCGCTCTGCTCGGCCCCAACGGCGCCGGCAAGACCACCACGGTGCAGATCCTGTCCACGCTGCTCCCCGCCGATGGCGGGGAGGTGCGCGTGGCCGGGCACGACCTGGCCCGCGAGCCTGACGCGGTACGCGCCGCGATCGGTGTTACCGGCCAGTTCTCCGCCGTCGACGCGCTGCTCACCGGCGAGGAGAACCTGCTGCTCATGGCCGACCTGCGCCACCTGGGCAAGCGTGAGGGTCGCCGGCGCGTAGCCGAACTGCTTGAGCAATTCGATCTGGCCGATGCGGCCCGGAAACCACTCGCCATTTACTCCGGCGGGATGCGCCGCCGCCTCGATCTGGCGATGACCCTGGTGGGCAACCCGCGCATCATCTTCCTCGATGAGCCAACCGCCGGCCTCGACCCGCGCAGCCGGCGGACCATGTGGGCCATCATCCGCCGTCTCGTCGCCGGCGGGGTGACGATTCTCCTGACGACGCAGTATCTCGAAGAAGCCGATGAGCTTGCCGACCGCATCGCGGTGCTCGACCAGGGGAAATTCGTTGCTCAAGGATCGGCGGACGAACTCAAGCGCCTGATCCCCGGCGGCCACATCAGCCTGCAATTTGCCGACGCTGCCGGCTTCGCCTCTGCCGCCAGGGTACTTGGCGACTCCGCCCGCGACGATACCGCGCTCACGCTGCAGGTTCCGAGCGACGGCGGCGTTCAATCGTTGCGCGCCGTGCTCGATTGCCTCGACGACGAATCGATCGCGGTCGATAGATTATCGATCCACACGCCCGATCTCGACGATGTCTTCCTGGCCCTCACCGGCCACCCCAACACAGGGAAGGACACTCCGTGATGAACACTCTCGCCTATACATTGAGCGATTCGGTGACGATGCTGCGCCGCAATCTCGTGCACATGAAGCGCTACCCCCTCGTGCTGATGGTCGTCGTCGGCCTGCCGGTGATCTTCTTGCTGCTGTTCGTTTACGTCCTCGGTGCCACGTTGGGCGCCGGGCTGGGCGGGTCCGCTGACCGCGGCGAATACCTCCAGTACGTGGTTCCTGGAATACTATTGATGGCCGTGGCCGGTGGCGCCCAGGGGACGGCGATAGCGGTCGCCATGGACATGACCGAAGGTATTATCGCCCGGTTCCGCACCATGGCGATCTCGCGCGCCGCGGTACTGAGCGGCCACGTCCTGGGCAGCGTGATCCAGACGATGTTGGGCATGGCGGTCGTCATCGCGGTCGCGCTGCTCATCGGGTTCCGGCCCACCACTGGCCCCATCGAGTGGATCGCGGCGATTGGCGTCCTCACGATGATTACCTTGGCGCTGACCTGGCTGTCGGTCGCGCTCGGCATGGTGTCCAATAGCGTCGAGGCCGCGAGCAACCTCCCCATGCCGCTGCTCCTCTTGCCTTTCTTCGGCAGCGGCTTCGTGCCGACGGCCTCGATGCCGGACGCGGTGCGCTGGTTCGCTGAGAACCAGCCGTTCACACCCTTCATCGAGACGCTGCGTGGGCTGCTCCTGGGCACCGCCATGGGCAACAGCGGGCTACTCACCATCGGCTGGTGCATCGTCATCGCGCTGGGCGGCTACCTGTGGGCGCTGGCGCTGTACAACCGCAACTCCGCACGTGGCCGGATGCCATAGAGCGGCAGTACAGCGGCGTATTCGCAGAGCAGCGCAGCACAAGAACAGGGCCGCCCCTGTGGACGGCCTTGTTCTTCCCCGATTTAGTAACCTACCGATAACCCTACTTTGCCCCTGGCGGCGCGTTTGCTCATTTCAGACCAACCGGGCGCCGCTGCCGGGCGCGTGTCCCGACTAGCGCACGCCGAGCAGCAGTTCCATGACCAACTGGTCCAACTCCTCGTAGCGCCGGCCTCGCGCGGCTAGGGCGGCCACGTCGAACTGCTGCGCCTGTAGCGCCTCGGCCGCCTCGCGGCTGTAACCGCCGCCGGCTGCGGGGCCGGTGTAGCGGC
>JAICKM010000298.1 GCA_025927935.1 Chloroflexia bacterium
GCCAGATACACCCGGCCGATCATCTCTAGATCTGGCTAGAGTATACATCAAGAGTGCTATCCCTGCACGCGAGCACGCTCACCGGAAAAAGACCACCCGGTTGCGCCCGGCTTGCTTGGCCTGGTAGAGCGCGTGGTCGGCCTCGCCGATCATGCGCGCGCCGTCGAGGTCGCCGCGCTGGTGCGTGCTGACCCCCAAGCTGATGGTCACGTGCGGCAAGCGGGGCGGGCGACTCGCGGCTATCGTCGAGCGCACATGCTCAGCCACGATGAGCGCGTCCGCGGCATCGGTCTCCGGGAGAAGCACGGCGAACTCTTCGCCGCCGTAGCGGGTGACGATGTCGGTGTTGCGGACTTTATTGCGGATCAGGATGGCGATATGGCGCAGCACGGTATTGCCCGTCTGGTGGCCGAAAGTATCGTTGACGCGCTTGAAATGGTCGATGTCGGCCATGAAGAGCGACAGTGGTCGATGGTAACGCACGCTGCGGCGCACTTCGTCGATGATGCGCTCCTGAAAGAAGCGGTAGTTGTGCAGGCCGGTTAGTTCATCATGCGTTACCATCTCCACCAACTGATTGCTGAGTTGGCCCCAGCGGGCGCGCTGGCGCTCCAGGTCGGCGGTGACGCGGGCATGGTAGTCGTCGGTGAAGCGCACCACGGCGATGTCCACGGCGGACTCGAAGCGCTGCCAGTCGGCCAGCAAGGCGGGCATATCGGCGCTGTCCGCATAGCGGGCCAGCAGGCGGGGCCGGACCAACTGTTTCGGGATCAAGAAAGCCCGCTGCAACTGGGTGATCCCGAAATTCTGGCTGGCGCGCAGCGGCGCGATGCGGGCGATGAACATGCGCAACGGCCATTGATCGTTTTGTTGGATCAGCGCGCAATACGCCTGAAAACAGGCCGTACAGGTGGTACGCAACTCGTCCAGGGGAAGGCCGGCGTAGGGCGTATTGCTGAGGCTGTGCAGCATACAGGCCCAGGTTTCGATGATGACCTCGCCGTCCTGCTCCAACAGGTCATCGAGACGGGTTTTCTGTGGCATACATATCCATGTTTGTCAGTCTGCTTCCCAAACGGGAAAACTTGCGTTATAATGTCCCCATCTTACATGACATAAAGCCAGTCGGGCGCCATCGAAGCCCGATTTGTTGCTGATGGCCGGCTGTGGAGTTGTGCTCCGCGGATCGCCTCGGCCGTGTGTCCCGCGTGACGGCGGCGGGACAAAAGGAGGAGACGCTAAGTGGCAACCGGCATGCAAGACCTCTTAAGCAAGTTTCGTGCGATCCGTGGCGTGGGCATGGCCGCGGTCGTCGGATCCGATGGCCTGGTGATCGAAAGTGTCCACCGGCCCGAACTCGACGCCGACGCGCTGGCGGCTGTGGCGACCAACGGTTTGCTGCTGGCCGAAGCCCTGGGCCGGCAAATGGAGCGCGGCGGCGCGCTGCAAACGATTATTGAGTATGAAGGCGGCGTGGTCCTCATCGAGCCGCTCGGCGATGAGGGCATGGTCCTTGTGGTCTCCGATGACCGCAACGACCTGGGCCGCATCCGCTTTACGGCCAAGCAGTACAAGTCGGATCTGGTCGACGCGCTGGCCGCCATCTAATCCACCCAGGCGAAAGCAGCCCCATGCCCAGTGATCACCTGGCCCCGCGCGCCGCCGCCTACCAGGCGGCGGGAGTTGATATTGTGGCTGGGGAGCAGGCCGTCGAGTTGATGCGCGCCCGCGTGCGGGCGACCTTTGGCGCTGAAGTGCTGGCCGACCTGGGCCACTTCAGCGGCCTGTATAACCTGGGCACCCGCCTGGGCCTCCCGCCCGGCGACCACGATCCGGTGCTGGTCGCCAGCGCCGACGGCGTCGGCACCAAATTGCGCCTGGCGATCCTGACCGGGCGGCACGCGACCATCGGCGCGGACCTCGTTAACCATTGCGTCAACGACATCCTCACTTGCGGCGCGCGCCCGCTGTTTTTCCTCGACTATTTTGCCACCGGCACGCTCGATCCCGCCCAGGCCGCCGCGGTGGTCGGGGGGCTGGCGGACGCCTGCCGGGCGGTGGGCTGCGCTCTGTTGGGCGGGGAAACGGCGGAGATGCCCGGCTTCTACGCGCCGGGCGACTATGACCTGGCCGGGTTCATTGTCGGGCTGGTGGAGCGCGGGCGGATGGTGCTGGGCACGGCGATCACGCCGGGCGACGTGGTGCTGGGCTTGCCGGCGGCGGGATTGCATACCAATGGTTACTCCCTGGCCCGCCGCGCCCTGGGCCTGGACGACTCGGATGCTGTCGTGGTGCGTGCCCGGCTGGCCGAGCAGCCGCCCGCCCTGGAGGCTCCGCTGGGCGACGTGCTGCTCGCGCCTCATCGCTGCTACCTGCCCGTTGTGGCGCCACTGCTGGACGCACCCGGCGGGCCGCTGGTGCGCGGCATGGCCCACATCACCGGGGGCGGGCTGCCGGGAAACATCGCCCGGGTGTTGCCGTCCGGCACCGGCATCGTCTTGGAGCGCGGCGCGTGGTCCGTCCCGCCGATTTTCGACCTCATCGCCGCGCGGGGCGGGGTGCCCGCCGCTGAGATGCCCCATATATTCAATCTTGGGCTGGGCTTTATCCTCATCGCGGCGCCGGAGCAGGTCGCGCCGATTCAGGAGCGCGCTCCGGAGGCGCTGGTCGTGGGACAGGTTGTGGCGCGGACGGACGCGGCAGCGCCCGCCGTGCTCCTGCGGTAGCGCGGCGATGGACGGCGAAGCACGCGATCCCGCCGAGCAGTTGCCGCTGTTCTCGGCGCCCAGCTACCCAGAGCCGCCCGTGGTGGTGCCCGCGCCGGCGTTGCCTTTGCGGCTGGGCGTGCTTGTCTCGGGGCGGGGCAGCAATCTGCGGGTGCTGCTGGAAGCATGCGCGGCGGGCGCTTTGCCCGCGACAGTTGTAGCCGTCGTCTCCAACCACAGCGAGGCGCCCGCGCTGGAGATTGCCGCCGAGTATGGGGTGGCGGCCACGGCTGTCCCCCGTGCCGGGTGCCCCAGCCGTTTGGCCCAACAGCAGCAGATGGCCGATTTTCTGGACGCGGCGGATGCCCAACTGATTGTCTGCGCGGGCTTCGACCGGGTGCTGGAAGCCGCGATCTGCGAGCATTACCTGGGCCGGATCATCAATCTCCACCCCTCGCTGCTGCCGGCTTTCGGCGGCGGGCTGCACGCCATCGCCGACGCCCTGGCCTACGGCGTCAAAGTGACCGGCGTCACGGTCCATTTTGTCACCACGGACATCGACGCCGGGCCGATCATCTTGCAAGAGGCTGTGCCGGTGCTGCCCGACGACACCCTGGCCGCCCTCACCGAGCGGGTGCAGGTCGTGGAACATCGCCTGCTGCCGGCGGCGGTGGCGCTGTATGCGCAGGGCCGGCTCCAGGTGGAAGGCCGTCGCGTGCTGATTCGCCCCTGAGCAGGCGCCCGCCCGCCGCCATTCCGGGCCAATCGGCCACCGGCAACGGGGACCAATGGACACGGCGCCCGCTCTGCCGCTCGTGGTATGCTTATCGTATGGAGATACCCGGATGCCGTGCCTGCGCACGCGTATTTGTTGGCCCCAGGGTGCTCAGCAGTTGTTATTGACATATCATATAGCCTAGTGTATAGTAAGGCAGATGGCACATTGGACCGCCTGAACCGTCTCAACACGTCGCTGCACCGCCGCAACAGAGGGAGGCTCCCCGTATGGACCCGCAGTTAACGAGCCTGGTCGTGTCGGAGAAAGACACGGATGCGATCGAGGAGTGTCTCGAGCGTCTCGTGGGGGACACGAACGCCAACTACTCGATGTTGCTCGATAAGAGCGGCCAAGTTATTGCGTCCCGCGGCGACACCCAGCGGCAAGACATCACCGCCCTGGGCGCCCTGCTGGCGGGCACTTTTGCGTCCTCCCGCGAAGTGGCCCGGCTGTTGCGCGAAAAAGATTTCCGCGTTCTGTTTCAACAGGGTGTCAAAGAAAATATCTTCACCGAGCTAATCGAAGAGCAGTGGATGCTGGTCGTGATGTTTGACAAGCGGACCCACATCGGCCTGGTTAAGGTGCTTGCCAAGCGCGCGACCGATGAACTCGGTTCTGTGCTCCAGCGCGTGCGCCAGCAGAGCCGCCAGCGGGATGCCGTCATCAGCACCAGCTTCCGCACCTCGGTTGAGGATACCATCGATTTGCTCTTCCGCGATTAATGGTGAGGTATCATGGCACTGATTAATGTGGCCGCCCGCGAAATACACTGCAAAATCGTGTACTATGGCCCGGGGCTTTGTGGCAAGACGACGAACCTCAAATATATTCACTCAATGGTGCCGCAGCAGGCCAAGGGCGACTTGATTTCCATCGCGACCGAAACCGAGCGCACCCTCTTCTTCGACTTTCTCCCGCTGGATCTCGGTCAGGTCCATGGCTTTCAAACGCGCATCCACCTGTTCACGGTGCCCGGCCAGGTGCTCTACGAACGCACCCGTGTGGCCGTGCTGAACGGCGCGGATGGCGTCGTCTTCGTGGCCGACTCGCAACGCCATAAGTTGCAGGAGGATGTGCAAAGCCTCCAGGAGTTGGCCCGCAACGTCACGTTGATGGGTAAGAAATTCCTCGAATTTCCGCTGGTCATGCAGTACAACAAGCGGGACCTGGAAAATGCCTTGCCGGTGGAAGTGATGGACCGGTATCTGAATTCGATCCGGGTTCCGCGCTATGAAGCCGCGGCTGCGAAAGGGATTGGCGTCTTCGACACGCTCAAAGCCGTCAGCAAACTGGTAATAAGCAAGCTGTAAACAGCGAGGCTCCGCACCATGGCGCTAGAGGGTACGCTCAAAGACTTCCCTCTGCCCGACATCATCCAGTTGCTCAGCCTGAGCCGCAAAACGGGCGCAGTGGAGATCATGGGCAGCGACGGCTTCGGCAGCGGGAGGTTATATTTCCACCAGGGGAAGGTGGTGTCCGCCGCGCTCGAAGATATGGCGCCGCTGGACGCTGCCTATTCTTTCTTCACCTTTCCCGGCGGCAACTTTCGCTTCTACGAAAACGAACTGCCGGCCTCGGACGCCCAGCCGATCACGATCTCCAACGAGTTTCTGATCATGGAGGGCATCCGCCGGGCGGATGAGTGGCAGAAGCTGCGCGACCGGGTGCCCTCACTTGATATGGTGCTCGGCCTGGTGGCCGACCCAGTGGCCGGCAACCGCGATATTAATCTCAAGCCCGACGAGTGGCGGGTGCTGACCATGATCAACGGGCGCGACAGCGTCCGGCAGATCGCCCGCCGGACCAGCTTCGGCGATTTCAAGACGGCGCGCATCATTTATCACCTGCTGAGTGCGGGGCTGATCGAGCCGCTGGGCATCCCGCAGGCCCCCGCCGCGGCGGCCCCCGTGCAGGCTCCGGCGCCGCCCCCCCTGGCCCCGCCCGCGCCGGTGAGCGTGCCGCCCGCCCAGCAAGTGGCCGCCCCCCGGCCCGCGCCGGTAGCGGACCAGGTGATTCGCCGCATCGCGCCCGCTCCCGCGCCGGTCCCGGCGCCGCCGGTCCCGCCACCCGCGCGCCCGCCCCAGGGGCCGGCCCTTTATGCCCGGCTGGAGGGGATCGCCGTCGGCGAACTGGGCAATACGGGGCGCCTGATGCTCAGCGATGCGTACCGGCGCCTGCGCTTGCAGCCGGGAGCCGACCTGACCGCCACCGTCGCGGGCAACCTCTGTGACCAGTTTGAGCGCGATGCCGGTATGCTTGTCGGATCGGGCCGCGCCCGCAACCTGGCTAATACACTGCGCCGCGCCGCAGCCGAATTCTTCAGTGGCTAGGGTGACGCTCAGCCACCATTCGCGGTCCAAGAGACCGGAGATACGCTTATGACCGTCGTTCGCCCCCATCCTGCTCGCGGGCTGCCCGCGAGTCTGTTTGGCCTGCTGTTGGGGTTGGCTGCCGTCCTGCTTATGGGGGCGGCGCTGGCGCCGGCGCCCGTGGCCGCCGCTCCACTCGGCAGCACCGGTTCTCCCTCGCTGGTCTTCAGCGAGATCTACGCCCCGCCCGACAGCGACCCGGCCGGCCAGTGGTTTGAGATCCACAATACACAGCCGAATGTTCGCTATCCGCTGAACGGGCTGATCCTGGCGACGGGCCAGCGGCGCCTGACCTTGCAGACCACCCAGGTGATCACCGGCGGGGGCTATACACTGTTTGTGTTCAGCCCGGATGCCGTCAGCCGCCAACTGGTGCGCCCGGCCCGCAATGCGCAGGTGCTGGCCGTGCCCGACCTCGGCAGCCTGAACCCGGTCAGCGATGCCTTGATCCTCTACTCGCCCGACGGCCAGGTGATCGATCAGGTCAATTGGGGCACGCCCGACCCGACATGGCCGAATGCTAACGACCAGCTTTGGAACCCCGGCCTCGACATGACGGCGCTGGGGGCCGGCAACAAGGACCGCACCTGGGGCCGCACGCCCGCCGATCAGGACACCAACCAGCCGCGCCCGCCCACGGGCGACTGGACGATCCACGAGGTGGCCTCGCCCGGCGGCCGGGTGCCGCCCATCAGCCCGACGCCCTTCTTGAACGAATGGACCAATGTGGCCGGCGCCCTGGGTAGCCTGCTCTTGTGGGCCGCCTTCGTCATCATCGCCATTATCGCCTATCGCTTCCAGCGACTCCGCGATACGAACACCTACTGGCAGCTTTTGCTGCTGGCGCCGTCCGGGTTGCTGTTCTACACGGTCATCGTCATCATCGGGTTTAGCCAGCCGGGCGCCGCGCTCACCAACGAACAGAAATGGCTGAGTTTCCCCGTCCTGGCGCTGTCCGCCCTGTTCTGCCTGATCGCGGTGGGCATCTTCCGCCGCGTTGCCCGCACGCTCCTGGAAGGAGACTGACCTGTGAACCTCTGGGGTGATATTCGCATCGATTGGCTGCCCTGGCCCGCGCCGTTGCTGGAACTCGGCTTCGTCTTGCTCGCCGTGGCTCTCCTCTGGTACGCCCGTGTGCTGGGCGACCTGCTGGAGATTATCCGCAAGCCGCCCCTGGAAGTGCTGGTGGTGATCGCGGCCTGGGTGATTATCCTGGCCTTCGTGATCCCGCACTATATTGTGAGCGCCTTCTTCTACCCGAACCTGGAGGCCGACCCGCGCATGTTCCAATACCTGTGGGTCTTCCGCAGCATCTCGTTCTTCGGCCTAGGCATCTCGGCGCTGCTGGTCTTGTTCCCCTCGGTCGCGTACTATCTCTGGACGCGCTGAGCCGTCAGCCGTCAGCAATAAAGAATCAGCCGCCAGCGACTACCTGGCGGCTGATTCTTTATTGCTGATAGCTGATCACTAAAACGCGCGTGGCATCCGCATGGCCCGTTGTGGTATAATAACAGACTGTGGGTCGTGCGCGGCCCGGCTGAATGATTGGTAGCGTGGCGTGAAGGATGGATGGATGGCGGGGACGGCGCTCTGGAAAGTGGATATGCACAGCCACACGCGGCTGTCGAAGGACTCGTTAAACCAGCCGCGGTTGCTGGTCGAGGCGGCGGCGCGCAAGGGACTCCAGGCGCTCTGTGTCACCGACCATAACGGCCTCGCCAACGCGCTGGCCCTGAGCCGGATGCCCGATCTGCCGATCACGGTCATTCCTAGCGAGGAAGTCAAGACCAGCGAGGGCGAGATCATCGGCTATTTTCTGCACGAACTGGTGCCCAAGGGCCTCAGTCCGGAGGAGACCGTCCAGCGCATCCACGACCAGGGCGGCATCACCTGTGTGCCCCATCCGTTCGACCGGGCGCGCTCCGGCAGCCGCTTAAAGACCCCGGCGCTGGAACGGCTGGTGGCGGCGGGGCAGATCGACATCCTGGAAGTGTTCAACGCGCGGGCGACGTTCGCCGAAGACAACGCCCAGGCGCTGGCCTTTGCCCGCGAACACGGCTTGCCGATGGGCGCCGGCTCCGACGCGCACACGCTGATGGAAGTGGGCCAGGCGTATGTCGAAGTGCCGCCATTCGCAACCGCCGCCGAGTTCCTGGCCGCCGTGCGCCAGGGACAGGTACGCGGCCAACTGAGTTCGGCCCTGATTCACGTATCGAGCA
>JAICKM010000277.1 GCA_025927935.1 Chloroflexia bacterium
CGGGCGCCCCGAACAGCGCGGTGCCCGGCGGCGCCACCTCCGGCGCGGCGGGGGCCCCGGCGCCCGGCGCGACCGGGGTCGTCAGCGGCACCACCGCGCCGGCCGGTAATGCCTCCGGCGCCAAGAGCGGCAGCAGCACCGGCAAGGCCGGCAGCACGACGGGCAGCACCGGCACCGGCAAGGCCACCGGCAGCACCGGCAGTACCGGCACCTCCGGCCAGGCCACCACCGGCGGCACAGCCGCGGGCAATTCGGGCACCGGCGCCGCAGGTACGACGGCGGGCGGCACCACGAGAGCGCCGGGTAGCGCGGGCGGACCCGCCGCGCCGGTCGCCACGCCCGCCCCGCCCACGCCGGTCCAACTACAAGATGTCGCCACGGTGGAACTGACCAACGCGGCGGCTTCGACCGTCAGCCGCAGCAACGGCAAGCCCAGCCTGGCCCTCATCGTCTACAAGACGCAGAACGCGAACACCGTGCAGACCACGCATGATGTCGACCACAAGCTCGACGAATTGAAGAGCAAGCTGCCCGGCACCGATATTATCCCCTCCTTCAACCAGGCGGACTACATCGAAGAGTCGCTGAACAGCCTGATCCGCGAAGGCGTATCGGGGGCGATCCTGGCGATCCTGGTGATCCTGCTGTTCCTGCGGAGCGTGCGCTCGACGCTGGTGACGGCGGTCTCGATCCCGGTCTCGATCCTGATCGCGTTCATTCTGCTGAACATCTTCAACATCTCGCTCAACATTATGAGCCTGGCCGGACTGGCGGTGGCCGTCGGGCGCGTAGTGGATGATAGTATCGTGGTGCTGGAAAATATCTACCGCCACGTCCATAACGGCGAGTCGGTGCGCTCGGCGGCCTATAGCGGCACGCGCGAAGTCGCCTCGGCGATCACGTCGTCCACGCTGACCACGGTATCGGTCTTCCTGCCGCTGGGCTTCCTGGCCGGGCTGGTCAGCGAAATCTTCCGGCCGTTCGCCGTCGCGGTCACGCTGGCGCTGCTGGCCTCGCTGCTGGTCGCGCTGACCATCGTGCCGGTGCTGGCGACCATCTTCATCAAGCCGGCGAAGCCCGGCGCGGCGCCGGCTGCGGAAGGCGTGGAGGAAAAGGATACCCTCGTCCAGCGCCTCTACACGCCCACCCTGCGCCTGGTGTTGCGCAACGGCTGGACCAAGGCGGGCACACTGGCGCTGGCGCTGATCCTGTTCGCCGGGAGCCTGCTGCCGCTCGCCCTCGGCGGGATCGGGTTCAGCTTCCTGAGCTTCGGCAGCGACAAAGTGCTGACCGCCAGCATCAAGCTGAAGCCGGGCACCGATATCGGCACGACCAGCAACCTGGCCGCGGGCATCGAGGCGAAGCTGGCCCAGAACACTGCGGTCAGCAACTACCAGACGACCATCGGCACCAATACCGAAGGGGCCGGTTCCGGCTTCGTCGGGTTGGGCAGCGATAGCGCCGCCTCGATGACCATCAACCTGAATCGGGATGCCGACGTGGATCAACAAGCCAACTGGCTGCGCGATCAACTCAAGGCCACCTCCGGCATCACGGACTATACTGTGAGCACGGGCGGCAACAATGGCGGCTTCAACAGCACCAGCTTCGCGCTGGTGGTCAGCGGCCCGACGCAGGAGTCGTTGCAGCAGGTCAGCACCACGCTCATCGACAAGCTGAAGCAGGTGCCCGACCTGGTGAACGTGACCAGCGACCTGGCCGAGGCCAAGCGCGAGATCCGCATCCAGGTGGACCCGGACAAGGCGTTGCAGCACGGCAGCAGCGCGATCCAGATCGCCGGGCAGGTGCGCGCCCTGCTCACCCAGCAGAAGGTCAGCCAGATCACCATTGACAGCAACACCTATGATGTGCTGGCCGGGTACGATCCGGCCACGGTGAACAGCATCGACGCGATCCGCGACATCCAGGTGGGCGCGATCAACCCGGTTCCGCTGCGCGACGTGGCGACGGTCGACAACGGCACCGGCGCGGTGTCGATCACGCGGGTGGACCAGCAGCGCGCGGTGACGCTGCAAGGCACGATCACGGCCAAGAGCACCAGCGGCGTGCTGCAAGAAGCCCAACGCATTGTCAACGAGACAGCGCTGCCCGCGGGCGTGAAAGTGCAGAGCGGCGGCGTGGCCCAGCTCCAGGGCGAAGCCTTCGGCCAGCTTACGATGGCGCTTGTCATCGCCATCGGTCTGGTGTATCTTGTGATGGTGCTGTTCTTCGGATCGCTCTCGACGCCGTTCGTCATCATGTTCTCGCTGCCGCTGGCGGCCATCGGCTCGTTCCTGGCGCTCTGGCTCACCGGGCGGCCCTTCGGCATCAGCGCCATGATCGGCATCCTGATGCTGGTCGGCATCGTGGTCACGAACGCCATCGTGTTGCTCGACATGGTGGAGCAACACAAGCGGCTCGGCTTCAGCACCTATGAGTCGCTGATCTACGGCGGGCGCATCCGCGTGCGGCCGATCCTGATGACGGCTATCGCCACCATCATCGCCCTGATCCCGCTGGCGCTCAGCAGCGGCGGCTCGCTCATCGCGGCGGAACTGGGCACGGTCGTGATCGGCGGCCTGTTCACGTCCACCATGCTCACGCTGATCGTGGTGCCGGTGGTCTACAGCATCCTCGACAGTATCCGCCATCGCATCACGCGGCGCGGCGCGGGCACCCCCGCGGACGAGGCGCCAGACACCGCCGGCGCTGAGGAAGCCGGCGAGCCGGAACTGGTGGGTGCGCGCCGCCAGGTGGAACCGGCCCACTAAGCGAGCCAGGTCCCACGCAATCGAAAAGTAGGGGGTAGTGCCGGGTGTGCTGGCGCTACCCCTTCACCTGCATCTGCAACTACCGTCTCTATACAGGAGTACCCATGGGTAAGCGGCCCCTTGTCCCCCCCGCCTCTCCGCCCAACACCGCAGACCCAGTAGCCCGCCCGGAATCCGCGGCAGCAACTACAGCGAGCGCGGGCGCTGCCCCCGTCGCCATCTCGCCGCGCATCTGCGAGATCTTCTGCGCCCTGCTGTTGCTCCTCCTGGCACTGGCGCCCAATAGCCTGATCAACACCGACGGCGACGTGGCCCAGCACCTGGCTGTCGGCCATCTGATCCTGAACGGGCCGATGATCCCGCAACAGGACATCTTCAGTCATGTGCACCTGGGCCAACCCTTTCTCGACTGGGAGTGGTTGTCCGAAGCGATCTACGCCGCCGCGGATACGCTGTTCGGGCTGAACGGGGTCGTCATCCTGGCGGCGGGGCTGCTGGCGGGCAGCCTCTACGGCCTCTGCCGCTGGATGATGGCGCGCGGGCTGCATCCGCTGCTCGCGTTCCTGCTGGTCTTGCTGACCACCGTCGCTTCCGAGATCCACTGGCTGGCCCGCCCGCACCTGTTCAGTCTGCCGTTGATGCTGCTGACGATGTGGCTGCTCGACGAGTACCGGCTGGGCCGCCTGCCCGCGCGCCGCCTGGCGCTCATCCCCCTGCTGACGGTATTCTGGGCGAATCTCCATCCGGGGTTTATCTTCGGCCTGGTAACATGCGGCGCCTACCTGGCCGGGGCGTTGGCGGAATGGGCGATCTTGCGCTATGCCGCGCCGGGTGTGGTCGAGCGCGTGTTCAAGCGTGCCCCACCCTTCGCCGGGACGTCAAACCCGTCCCCGCCCGCCACGCAGATCCGGGTCTACGGCCTTACGCTATTCGCGGCGGCGGTAGCCGCCCTGATCAATCCCTATGGCTGGGAACTCTACATCCATATCTGGATCAACACCGGGAGTCCCACCACGGCGCTCATCGCCGAGTTCCAGCATCCCGACTTGCGCCAGCCAATCACCTGGGGCTTCGTGCTGATGCTCGCGGGGATGTTGCTCGTATTGTGGCGCACCTGGCGCCGAATGCCGCCGGCCCATCTCGCGCTGCTGGCCGGGTGGACCTACCTGGCGATCCAGGCCGCGCGCAATATCTTGCAGTTCAGCTTCGTGGTGCCCGCTTTGCTGGCGCCGCGTCTGACCGAACTCGTGAACGCACGCGCGGGCCAGGGGCGCGGCAGCGCGGTGCTGGCTCGCTACCGGCTCGCTGCGCCACCCCGACAAGGGCCACCGTGGATTCTGGCCGGCACGCTAGGCGTCTTGCTGATTCTGGCCGCGCTGGGCGGGCGCGTGGGCAACGCGCAGATTTTGCGCGCGCACTGGACCGAACCGCCCTTCCCCATGCGCGCCGTCCAGTTCGTGCAAGCCAACCCGCAGATGTTTGGCGGTAAGATGTTCAACTATATCATCTGGGGCGGCTATCTGATCGGCACGTTGCACCCGCAGCACCTGATTTTCATCAGCACGCAGCAAGATGCTTACGGCGAAACCCTGAACGCCGATTTCCGGGCCATCGAAAACACCGGCCCCGGCTGGGACACCCTGCTCGCCCGCTATGACATCGGCTGGGTCATCGAACGACCCGATGTGCCCCTGGTCCAGCAACTCCGCAAGCAACCGGACCACTGGCAGGTGGTCTACGAGGACTCAACCGCCGTGATCCTGGTGCGGCGCGCGGCCCATTGACTAGGCTACAGGATCGTGCTATAGTTTAACCCATCGGTTAACGTATTATGCCAAGAACCAAATCACTCGAACTTGAAAATGAGCGGCGCGAGCAATTGCTCTTCGCCACCTATACCGTGTTCGCCCAGCAAGGCTTCGCCGAGACCAGCCTGGCCGATATTGCCGCCGCCGCCGACTTCAGCAAGGCGATGGTGATCTACTATTTCAAGAGCAAGGAAAACTTGCTCGTCGCGGCCTTTGAGTGGATCACCTCCGGCATCCTGGACCGGCTGCAAACCTGCTGCCTGGGCCAGGACTCGGCGGTACCGATGCTGCGCGCGCAGCTGGAGCAGTTGTTCATGAGCACGCGGCGTAACCGGCGCTTTTACCAGGTCTATCTCGACTTCCTGGCGCAGAGCGTGCATAACGACCGGCTGGGCAGCGTCACAGGCCGGTTTTACGCGGGCTGCATCGCCGCGCTGAGCCGCACGATTGCCGCAGGAGTCGCAGAAGGGGTGTTCCACCCTTGTGTCGATCCGCAGGAGGCCAGTTCGGTCTGCGGGGCGATGATGGATGGGTTGCAGACGCAATGGTTGTTCGATGAAGAATCGCTGTTCGACGAATATCGGGAGCGCTGCTGGCGCGGGTGGCTGGCCCTGCTGGGCTACCAGGAGGCGAACCGGGCGGGACAATAGCCGTGCTTTTTTGGGCCAATAAACTAACCGCGCGGTTAGTTTATTGCAGGAAACCAGGGTATCGGGATAGCAGCGGGGCGCAGGCCCTATCGTGAGGGAGGCTGAATCGTGAAGTCCATGCGAATCGCTGTGCGGGGGCGCGACCCACAGGCCCGCGCCGCCCGGCCCACACTTGTTGATGAGGTGATGCCTTTCTACCAGGTCGCCAGCCGGCACAGCCGGGTTGTGCGTGCCCCGGCGGCCAACGTGTACGCCGAGATCCCCCGCGTTGATTTCGGCCAGGCGCCGCTGGTGCGCAGCCTGTTCGCGCTCCGCGGCTTGCCCGCCCGGCTGCTGCACCGCGGACAGGCCCCGGTGCCCCGCGAGCGGGACCAGGGCGTGCCGCCCGGCTTTGTGCTGCTGGCCGAGCGGCCGGGGCGCGAACGGGTGCTCGGCATCGCCGGGCAATTCTGGCGACCCACCGGCAATATCGCCCGCCTGGCCGATGCCGCCGCCTGGCACGCCTACCAGGCGCCCGGCACGCCCAGCGCGGTCATGGTCCTGCGCGTCACCCCGCTGGACTACCAGACATCCCGCCTCGCCACCGAAACGCGCGTGCTGGTGCGCGGGCGGGGCGCCGGCCTGCGCTTCCGCGCCTACTGGCTGCTCATCGGCCCCTTCAGCGGCCTCATCCGCCACAGCCTGCTCGGCCAAATCCGGCGGGCGGCGGAGCAGGCCACGGGGCTGTTGCGCCTGACGCCATAGGCGCCGGGCCGAGCGACCCCGTGGGGCAGCGCACCCGGCCCCTCAAGGGGCGGGCTATGCTTACGAAGCCCGCCTGCGCGGGCTGGGGGAGGCGAGAGGCCGCGCAGGCGGCATTGGTAATGGTAGCCGGCGGCTTGAGCCGCTGGGCGCCTCACGCGCATGTGGTATAATAGTAGAAAGGAGCAAATACCTTTAATTTTCTGGAAACGAGAGGGTGATCTCTGGACGCCGGTCAGCCGTAGCACTGACCACTGACCACTGACCACCGGCCACTGACAATGGATACACCCGCGCGGTTACGCGCATACATTTGTTGCGGGCCGAACTGCACCCGGCATAACTCGCCCGCGTTAATCGATATCTTGCAGCGCGAAGTCGACCAGGCGGGGCTTGCCGGCGAAGTCGAAGTCATGCCCGGCGGCTGCATGAAGCATTGCGAACGCGGACCGTCGCTGGCGATCTGGCCGGGACCGATCTATTACGAAGAGATCAACATCGCCCGCCTGCGGCGCATCGTCCGCGAGCACATGCGCGGCGGACGGCCCATCCGCGAGTGGTTCTACCACGAACCCGCGCCCCGCCACCCCCGGCACATACCGGTGCACCTGCCCTACGTGCCTCCGGCGGCTCAGCACGGCCCGGCACAGGGGAAACAGCACAACACGCATCCCCCCCGGCGCCCGGTGCGCGACGTGGATGATTTCAAGTGGTAGGGCGGTCGAACACCAACTCCACTCCCGCCATGCCCATTGCCATGGCGCGAATCGGCGGGTCGAGCTTGAGGATACGCACGCGCACCCGCGCCACCCGCGGCTCGGCCAGCAGCGCCTTGCCGATGCGCCCGGCCACATGCTCCAGCAAGCGGCTGGGCGGGCCTTCGAGGATCGCCTGTACCTGCTCGTAGACCGTCGCGTAACTGATCGTGTCCTCCAGGTCGTCGCTGGCCGCCGCGGGCTGCAAATCCGTCCAGAGCGTGAGATCGACGCGGAAACGCTGGCCCAGCTTTTGCTCCTCCGGATTCACGCCGTGATAGCCGTAAAACACCAGCCCGCGCAGAAGAATGCGATCGCGGGGCCGCGATCCGACTTGCTTAGTCAGCATCCCTGGTTCCCTTTCCACTATGACCGAACCTGACACGACACTATCGTCCGAAGTCGCCACGCTGCTGAATGCCATAGACCGCGCGCTCGATCCCCCTACCGCCCGCGACCCGCTGACTGCGATCCTATTGCAGCCCGCGGTCCGCCGCTTACTGCCGATCCTGGAGCAACGGGGCGCGCTGGCCCGCTGGCTGCCCGAACTGGCCGCCCTGCGCGGTGTGAGCCAGCTACCGGATCACCAGATGGACGCGCTCGATCATTCGTTCCAGGCGTGCGCGTCCGCGCCGCCCACAGTGCTCAGCCGTTGGACAGCGCTGCTGCATGACACAGGCAAGGCCACCACCGTGGTGCACACGCCCGAAGGCCGCACCCGCTTTTTCGGGCACGAACTGGTGGGCGCGGAACTCGCCGCCCACCTGCTGCCCCGGCTGGGCTTTGCCGAGGATTTTGTCGCCGCCGTCAGCCGGGTCATCCAGTTGCACCTACGCCCTCTCTCCTACCGCCCAAGCTGGACCGACGGCGCGGTGGTCCGGTTGCAAACGGAGGCGGGCGACCTCTGGCCCGCGCTGCTGGCCCAATGCCGCGCCGACCTGCTGGGCTACGCGCCCGAACGGGTGGACCGCGCGCTGGCGAATCTGGACGTGCTGGCCGCGCGGGCGGAGCGCATCGCCCATCCACCGCCCCCGCCGCCCGGCAGCCCGCTCGACGGCTATGAGCTTCAAGCGCTCTTTGGCCGCCCGCCCGGTCCTTGGCTGCGCGAGGTCAAGGCGGTGCTGGAGGACGCAGTCCTCGCCGGGCGCCTGGCCCCGGGCGATAAGGCGGGCGCCGCCGCGCTGGCCCGGCGCATCCTCGAAGAGACCTGACCCGCCCGGCTCCTGGCTGCATCATACCCCACTGCCGGGCCGGAACACAACCGGGAGCCGGACGGCTCCTTGGCCCCTTGCCCCGTTTGGCAAAGCGCCGGGAATCTGGTAGAATCAGAAGATCCGCCTGCGGCATTCGAGTTTTCGCTAATTATCTGTGACCGGGTACAAGGAACCAAGCATGAGCACACAAACCGACACGCAAAATACAACCGCGCACAACGCGGCGACCGAAGGCTTAACGCTGCTGGGTGCCGGACCGCGGACGCGCCCTCAGGAGCAGTTGGAAGCCTTCCCCAACCCGCACCCCGATCGGCCCTATCATATCCGCATCGAGAGTCCTGAGTTCACGGCGCTTTGCCCGATCACCGGGCAGCCCGACTTCGCCACGATTGTGCTGGAGTATGTGCCGGGTCCGCGTTGCGTGGAATTGAAAGCCTTCAAGCTCTACCTCTGGCACTTCCGCGATGAGGGCGCCTTCCACGAGGACGTGGTGAACCGCATCCTGACCGATCTCGTCGAAGCCATC
>JAICKM010000310.1 GCA_025927935.1 Chloroflexia bacterium
CGGCGAGTTCGCGCACCGTGCGCGCCAGGGCGGCGTTATACGTGACCTGCTGCGCCACGATCGGATCGATGTACCAGCGCGTCCAGAGGTTGTTGAGCCGCGTGCGCAGCCACGCCAGGCCCGGCACCCGCGACTGGAACGGCTGCGGCGCCACCCGCCAGCCCGCCAGCGCCTCGCCCACCAGGCCCACGAGCCGGTCGCGGCGGGCCGAGGCCGGACCGGGGGCGGTCGGCGGCAGGGGCGGCGGCAGGGCCGGACTGGCGACAGTGCTCAGCGTTGCCGGGTCGGCGTAAAGGTTCAGACTGCCGGCGCGGTCAGCGGGATCGAGGTCGCCGCGTAGGCGGGCTTCCTCCGCCGGGCCGAACTGGCCCAGCACCTGGGGCCGGGCGTAGTGGCGCAGCACGTAGCGCAGCCGGTTGCGGTGATAGTAGCGGAAGTAGTCCGGGCCGCCGTGGGCCAGCGAGGCCGACTCGGCGTGAGTGGCGACCGCCGCCGGGATATACCAGACGCTGTACCCGGCGTCCCAGGCGCGGGTGCAGAGGTCAACGTCCTCGAAATAGACCGGCCAGAACCCCGCGTCGAAGCCGCCCAGCGCCGCGTATGCGCCCCGCGTGATCGCCAGCGCACCGCCGGTGACATAGGCCATCTCGCGGTCCTGGCCGAACGCCGCGCTGTCCGCCTCGCCGCGCCCGATGTGCTCGGTGGTCGCGGCGGGGAAGCGGAAGGCGCCGCCCGCGTGCTGCACCCGCCCGTCGGGATAGAGCAGCTTGCCGCCCACGATAGCCGCCCGCGCATCGGCATGGGCGTGGAGGCCCCCCGCCAGGGCGCGCAGCCAATCGGGGCGCACGCGCACGTCCGGGTTGACCACGGCCAGGATGTCGCCGGTGGCCGTCTGCCAGCCGAGGTTGGCGCCGCCGCCGAAGCCGAGGTTCGCGCCCGGCGCCAGCACGCGCACGCGCGGGTAGCGGGCGCCGAGCGCCACGGGGTCGCCGCCGCCAGTGCCGTTGTCCACGACCAGGATCTCGACCTGGGGATAGTCTAGCGCCAGCAAGGAGTCGAGGCAGCCGGGCACCTCGGCGGGGGTGTTGTAGTTCACGACGACGACGGACGCCGCCGGCCATGCGGGAGAGGTGGCTGTATTCGGGCTGTCGGATTGCGCCACGGTCTAACCGGCCTGCCTTCCGTCGGCGACCGCCTGTTCGTAAAGCTGCACCAGGCGGTCGATCTTGTGGCCCCAGGTATGTTCGCGCAGCACCTGGGCGGGGCCCGCCTGCCCCAGGCGGGCCGCCCGCGCCGGGTCGGCGATCAGCGCTCGCAGATGCGCGGCCAGCGCGGGCACGTCGCCGAAGCGGATCAGGTAGCCGTCCACGCCGTCCGCGATGACTTCGGGCACACCCCCCGCCTGCGCGCCGATGACCGGCTTGTCGTAGAGCCAGGCTTCCAGGTAGACGATGCCGAACGTGTCGGTGCGCGACGGCATGGCGAACACCGTGCAGGCGGCGTAGGCGTCGCGCTTCTCCTCGTCGGAGACAAAGCCCAGCTTCAGCACCCGCGCCCGGTCCGCGGCGGGCAGCCCGGCGAAGGCGTCCTGGAAGTCGGCCAGCGCGGTCGAGCCGATCAGGACTAGGCGGGCTTCCACGCCTTCCGCCCAGAGGCGGCGCATCGCGTCGAGCAGGGTCAGCGCCCCCTTGTCGCGGGCCAGCGCGCCGACAAACAGCACCAGCGGCATGTCCGGGGCGAGGCTGTGTTTGGCGCGAAAGCGGGCCGCTTCGCCGCCCAGCACGCGCTCCGGATGCACGCCCACGCCGACCTTTGCCATATGGTCGCGGGGCACGCCCAACCCGGCCAGGGCCGCCGCCTCCAACTCAGTCTGCACTATAACACAGGCCGCCCGCTGCAACAAGGCAAGCTGGTGGGGCATCGTGTAGTAGCGGATGATGCGCCGGTCGCCCGGCTCGCCCAGGTGGACGAACGGGGTGATGAAGGCCGGGATGCCCGCCCGCCGGGCATACGTCTCGGCGGCCAGGATGGGGCTTTCGAGGGTGATGTTGGTGCTGTGGACCATGTCGAAGGCGCCGGGCGGCAGCGCACGCAGAGCCGCCGTCAAACTCGGCAGCCAGGGCGATAGGCGCCCACCCAGGCGCAAGAATGGCGTTATGTCAAGCGGTGTGTGGCGGGCCAGATCGCCGGTCTCGGCCATGGCCCGGCGCAGGATGCGAAAATAGATCGGGGGCAGCGGCGGGCGCCGCACCGGGAAGCGGTGGATGGTGACGCCGTTATAGGTCTCGCCGGCCGGGCGCTCGACGCGCCGCTTGCCCACCATCCAGAAGTGCTCCAGGTCCCAGGCATCGGTGGTGAAAACCGTGACCTGGTGCCCGCGGGCTACCAGGCTTTCGGACAGCTCCTGAAAATAGCCCTCGGAGCCGCCCTGGAACGGCCAGTAGCGCTGAATGACGTGCAGAACCCGCATGCGCTACCCTACTGGATCGGCGGGGTATCGGTCCAGACGTTGGTGTAACCGAACTTCTTGTGGATGGCGTCGCGGATGGCGGGCAGCGGCGTGCCGGCAGCCACCTGCATCATAAAATCGACCTCGCCGGTGCAGATGTCGCAACTGGTGCTGTGATCGGTATAGACGATCTTGCCGTCGGGGCCGATGCTACGCATGTAGCAGCTTTGCAGGCTGGTATGCGCGTGCTGGTAAAGCGCGCAGCCGCAGTAGCAGGGGATCTTGCTCAGGTCAGCGGCGTGGCTGACGGCAAAGGCATAGCGGGCGATGGTTTTATCCTTGGTGCTGTCCTTGAGGTTGACCAGGAACTGCGGCGTCACGCCCGGCGCGTAGGCCGTATCCTCCGCGCCCTCCTTCGGATCGGGGATCTTCTGGCCGGGCGCGACCGTGGCCGTGCTGTGGACCATGACTTGCGGCGCAGTGGTGGGCGCGCTCGTCGAGGCCGCCGGGGCGCTCGCCTGGTCGCCGCACCCGGCGATGGCGGCGGCGATGAGCAGGGGCAGGGCCAGGGCAATCAGCAGCCGTACCTGGCCGAGGCGGCTCACGCCTGCCGGGATCGGGGCGGCGGCGCGCGTGGGGGGCATGTCCAATCGGGTCTCCTCTCGTTGAGCGGGGGTCGCATGCCGGTGCCTCTTTAGATGCCCCTTTAGGGGCAGGCGCGGCACCGGGACCGTCACCCGCGCTGATTTTACCATAAAGCCCGGCGGGTCACAATCGCGGGCAACCTCTCCCCCGGCCCCCTCCGCCGCGGCGAGGGGAGTCGCACCATGGCGTAGCGCGGGCCGGTTTCAAACCGGCCCCTACAGCGGCCGGCGGGGCGCCGCGATTACCTGTATGCGCGGGCGCGGGCCGGTTTGAAACCGGCCCCTACAGCGGCTGATGAGGCAGCCAGGGCCGTTACTGCGGTCCCGCCGCGGGCGGCCCGGCGATCTCCGGTCCCTGCACGGCGCGCAGGGCGCTGCGGACGGCGAGGGCCAGGGCAAAGCGGTGGCGGGTCAGGGCGCGGGCCTCCAGATCGGCGGCCGCCTGGGCGGCCAGGCCCGCCGCCTGCGGGTCGCCCGCACACTGGAGCCAGGTGGCAGTCGCACGCAGGCGGCCTGCGTAACGGGCACGCTGCTCCGTCGTGAAATAGGCGCGCACCACTGTGATCAGCGCCGCGCGCAGCCGGGGCGACAGCGAGTCGGGGCGCAGGAAGACGGACGCCGCCGCTGGGTCGGCGCGCAAGACCTCCACCAGCGGCAGCAAGGACTCGGACGGCAGATCCCAGCTCTGAAAGTAGGGGCGCGCCAGCAGCAGAGCGGAGTCGCCGGTCGTGGGGCGCGGCACCGGCAGAGGGGAGCGGTCAGGCGGCGGCCCAAAACGCCAGATAATGTCGTGGAACAGGCGATACTCCCAGGGCAGCGGCGCACCGCCAGCCCAATTAAGCGCCTGGTACTCGGCCACCAGCCGGCGGCCATATTCAAACGGGATCTCCAGGAAATCGGCTTCAGCGGGCGGCGCGGCGGATGCCCCGCCCGGTTCCAGCAGATCGTCCGGCCACGGTTCGCCGGGCCAGGGCACGAGGGGCGCGAAATCGCCCGCCGGTGCCTCTAAGGCGGCAGGCACGGGCAAGGCCGCCGGGGCGGCACCGGGCACGCGGTGCGGTTCGAGGCCGCGATGGACCGTGCCGACCGGCGCGGGCGGGGGAAAGCTGCCCGCGGAGAAATCATCCCCGCCGAAAGCGTCCATGATCCCCCCGCTATCGCTGAGCAGCAGGCTCAACAGCTCGATCTGTCCATCGGGGCGCGGCACGAGAAACCAGAGTCCCGCGCCCCCGGCGCCGTCGATGCCGGTGAGCAGGGCACGTGCGCCGGGGGGCGGCATGGCGAAGGGCGGCAGCGCCAGCCCGGCCATGCTGAGCTTGCGCAGCGGGCGCGCGATGCGGGCGCGGCGGGCGGGCGGCGCCACCAGTTCGAGCATGCGCAAGGCGCGCAATCCCGGCGCGCGGCGGCCGGCCAGGAGCAACGTCAGGGCGCGCTCGGCCAGGTCCTCGTCGGGATGTTGGGCAACCAGCTTGAGGATCTCCAGGCCCTGGGCGCTGCTCAGATTCTCTAGATTGTCGAGCACCGTGCCGAGCGCCGCGGGATGTTGTTCCTCAAAGGCGCTGAGGTATGCCAGCAGCAAGTTGCGGTCGCGCTGGGCGCCTTCCAGCACCTGCACCAGCGAATTGACCGCCACCCCGCTGGGATCCCGCAGGGTGGCGAAGTACTCATCGCCGAGAGGCTGGTCGAGAAACTGCTCCAGCACGACCATCACCGCCATGCGCTTGCGGTCGGCGTTGCGCGGGTCGAGCGCCTCCTGGCGCAAGAAGGCGAGGGCGGCGGCGCGGTCGGGATAGGCGGCGGCCAGGCTGCCCAGGCGAATGATGGCGCGTGGATCGGCCTCGGCGAGGCTGCGGGCGATCATCACCAGGAGGTCATGCCCGGCGGCCAGCAAGCCGGCCGCGCAGGATTCCATCACCCGCGGGTCGTCGGTCGCCAGGAGGGCGCGCAGGAGGCGTGCGACGTGCTGGCGGGCGCGCAGCTTCTGGGAGACATTCGTGACCGGCGGCGCGGACGCCCCGTCCCCCGCTTCAGTCATGGAGCATCAGCCCACCCGCGCGGAGCAGCGGCGGCTCATGGCGTCGGCGTCAGCTCCGCGTTGAGCAGGGTCGGCATCATGTGAGGAAGGACGAAAATCACGAATCCCAGCACGGCCAGCACGACGATGAGCGCCAGGATGCGTCCGGCGGTGTTGGAGCGCGGGGGCGCTTCGACCGGGTTGGGCGTCCAGGCCGCGGCGGCGACCGCGGCGGCTTGCTTATCTTCGCGCGGCGACTTGGTTTTCTTCTTGTTCTTCGGCGTGGGGGCGACCATGACGGTCGGCGGCGTCGTGCTCGGCGCGCCGGGACGGCCCGTGGCGCCACGCGCGGGCGCCTGGCCCAGCGCTTTTTTATCGACCGGCTGCTGGCAGTGCGGGCACACGTCGTGGCCGCGCGGGTTCGGGTCGCTCGTGTCGATATAGTCGCCGCAATGGGGGCAGGGCGCGTAGAAGCGGTACTGGCAGCGGGGACAGGACAGCGCGTTATCGGTGACCATCTCGCCGCAACTCGGGCAGGGGATGGTCGGCACCGGCGTGGAGCTACGGCCGCCGATGGGCGGGCGGGCGATCAGCGCCGGCGACGACCCGCGCGGGTTGTCGCGGCCATGCATCGGATGCCCGGCATCGGGCTGGCGCACCTGCAAGAAGGGTTCGTCGGCGGCCGGTTCGGCCAGGTGCCCCAGCGCCCCCGCGCCGAAGGTGTCGGCCCACGGGGAGTCCGAAGGCAGCACGGTGCCGCCGCCCGCCGTGCCGCGGCTCAGGTCGGGCGGCAAGCTCACCTCGCCGCCGGAGGGTGCCCCCATATCGAACCCGGCGAGGCCGGGCACCGCCGCTTCGACCTCGCTCCAGGGGTTATCCGCCGCCGGCCCGGCGCCGCCCGTCGAGTCGAACACGAACGGTTTGACGCCGAGATTATCGGCGCCGCCGCCCGCAGCGGAACCGCCGGCGGTCCACGGACCGGGAGGAGCCAGGGGCGCGCTGGGACCACTGCCGAAGGCGTCCATCCAGGAACTATTGGCCGCCGCGCCCAGCATACCACCATTGCCGGCAGGGGCCGGAGACGTCGCGGGCGCGGCGGGCGCCGACAGATCGGCGCGCAACGCGGCCCAGGGATCGGCATTGTTCGACGGGGTGGGCGGCTGCGCGGCGGGCGGCGCGCCGGCCCAGGCCGGGGCGGGCGCCGGCCTGTCCCAGCCCGGCACGGTGCCGCCTGTGGCGGCAGAGTCCCACTCCGGCAGGTCGGCGAGCGGCGATCCCGCGGCCGCTGCCGGACCGGTTCCCCAGCCCGCAGGAATCGCCGGCGCCGCAGGGGCCGGGGCCTCATTAGAGGCAGGCGGGCCGCTGCTCCAGCCCGGCGGCGGCCCGGCGGGGCCGCTGCTCCACTCCGGCGGCAGGGCCGCGGGCCAGTTGGGAGCGACCGGGGCCGGAGCCGGAGCTTCTTGCGGCGCCGGGTAGCCGGCGCCGGGCGCGACGGACGGCGGCGCGGGCGCTACGGTCAGGGCCGGAGCGGCGATTGCCGGTTGCGGCGGCGGGGCGGCGGGGGCGGCCATCGCCGGTTGCGGCGGGGTGGGGGCCGGAACGGGCGACGGGGTGGGATGTTCCGCCTCCTGTTTTTCCAGGTAGGCCAACCCTTGCCGCGCCGCGGTGCTGCCGGGATTGATCGTCAGCACGTTTTCCAGGCAGATGCGCTGTTCGTGGGGCGAGTCGACGGCGCCGCTCAGCCAGAGCCAGGCTTGCTCGTTACGGTCGTCCATTTCGAGCACACTGGTCAGGAGATCGCGCGCCAGCGGCTTATCGCCACGAGTCAGGGCATCCATGGCCTGGTGTAGCAAGTTATGTACGTCGGGGGGATTAGCGGCCATGAGTAGCGGTCCTCTCCTGGAGGGTGATCTGCCGGGGATGCACGCGGCATTTTTCGGCGGTTAAGATGCTGACGATCTGGCGCACCGTTTCGGTCAGTTTGCCGGTGTGATTAACCACCACATAATCAAATTGCGGCAGGGCCTTCATCTCTTCTCCGGCGATGCGCAGGCGCAGGGCCAACTCGGCGGGGTCTTCCGTCTTGCGCGATCGCAAGCGCTCGGCCTGCTCGGCAAAGGAAGGCGGGGCGAGGAAAATAAACACGGCTTCGGGCGCTTGCCGCTTGATCGTCGCCGCCCCCTGCACGTCGGGCTTTACCACCACATCTTCCCCCCGCGCCAGATAATCGGTCACTTCTGATTTGGGGATGCCATAGTAGTGTCCGTAGACCTGTGCCCATTCCAACAACTCGCCCTCGCGGCGCATGCGCTCGAACTCCGCGACAGTCTTGAAATGGTAATCGACCCCATCCTGCTCGGTCGGACGGCGGGGCCGCGTCGTGGCGGTCACGGCATAATGGAACTTGTAGCCGAGTTCGCGCATCCGGGTGAGTGTCACATCCTTGCCGACGCCGGAGGGACCGGAAATGACCACCAACAACGGCGGCTGGGGCCGCAAGACATACGCATCCATCTCAGGCACCGCAGCGTCCTGCGGCACAACCATGGGTTCGGGACCCTGCACAGAGGAAATCTCGGTTGCCGTCTCGCCCATCCTTCCCGTCCTGCACGGCGTGTGGCCCGAGGCCCGCGCCGCGATAGCCTGTTCTTGCCCCTCAGTATAGCGGAAACGCGGGTGCTTGGCAAGCAGGCGCGCCCCGCGTATA
>JAICKM010000394.1 GCA_025927935.1 Chloroflexia bacterium
TCCCTACGGATTCTGTGCTGCAAACAAGCATTGGTAGGAGGATATTACATGGCGGGAGACGAGGCGGTTGATCTGCAAGCGGTGATCGAGAATCCATTCACGGGCAGTTTGCGGCTGACACGCTGGATTAGCAGCGAGTGGTGGGGCTTGTTGGGGCTGCCGTTGCTCCTCGCAAGCGGGTTGATCTACCTGCTGCCACGGCTGTTGCGGAACGCCGGAGCGCCGGGGCGCGCGGAGGTGGTGCGCCAGGCGGGGCTACAGGCGCTGGGCTGGGGCGGGGTGGATCTGGTCGCGATGGCCGGGTTGCCTTTGTTGCGACTGTCTTACGCGCCGGTGCGGGCGGCCTTCTTCAACCTGCTGTGCGGGCGGGCCGCCATCTCCGGCGGCGCGACGGCCCTGGCGTTGGCGAGCGTCCTCCTGGCGCCCGACCTCTCGCCCGCCGGGGTGCGCGGGTTTCGCCGCGCGCTCTGGGCTGCACATGCCACCATCGCCGCGCTGATTATCTACGCGACATACATCGACGCCCAACGCCTGCAAGTGACGCGCACCGCGCTGGACTTCCCAGGTCACACACCGGGCGCGCCGCCGGTGCGCTTCCGTCTGGCCCATCTCTCGGATATTCATATCGAGCGCCTGACCCGCCGCGATGAGGCCATGTTGCTCCGGCTGAAGCAGGCGCGCCCCGACCTGATCCTGCTCACCGGCGATTATCTGAACATCGACTACTACGACAAGCGATCTTATGCGACCTTGCGGGCGCTCATGGCCGGGTTGGCGGCGCTCGGTCCTCGCTACGGCGTTTACGGTACCCTGGGCAACAACGACCCGCCCGCCGAGACCCGCGCGGCGTTCGACCAGACAGGCGTGCGCCTGCTCGCCAACACGAGTGTATGCCTGGAGATCGACGGGCGGCGCGTGCAGATCGTGGGCGTGCGCACCAATGAGGATGCCGACTGGCAGGCCGACCTGCCGCACTTCCACGCCGCCGTCGCACAGGCGGATGCCGCTGGCAGCCCGGATCTGCGTATCCTGCTCTATCACATGCCCGACCTGGCGCCGCAAGCGGCGAACGCGGGCGTGGATCTCTACCTGTGCGGGCATACGCACGGCGGGCAGATCCGCCTGCCGGTGATCGGCGCGCTGCGCACCGCCTCGCACTTCGGCAAGCGCTACGTCATGGGCCTCAAGCGGCTGTCCAACGGCGGCTATATCCACACCAGCCGCGGCACCGGCTTCGAGGGCCTGGGTATCCCTCGCGCACGGGTGCTCTGCCCGCCCGAAATTGCCCTGTTTGATATAACGATTGGGGCCGGGTCAGCCGAGCCGCAGCACCATTAGGTCCTCGTCGTAGTACGTCGCGCCGATCTTCAACGCCCGCGGCTCCCGGCCGTAGGTCGCGAAGCCCAGTGCGCGGTAGAGCCGCAGCGCCGGTTCGTTCGTTGACATGACGGTGAGACAAATCTGTTCGAGGCCGGGCAGGGCGCGCGCCCTGCCGATGCTTTCTTCCATCAGCGCGCGGGCCACCCCGCGGCCCCGCGCATGCCGCGCGACGTACACGCCCCAGATCATGCCCTTGTGGCGCATCTTCGCGCCCTGGTCGCGCACGAACCCAGCGGTGCCGATCAGGCCGTCTTCAAACGCGCCCAGGGTAAAGGCATCCGGCGTGGCCGCCGAATCGCGCAGCCGATCGGCGTAAGTGCTGAGCGGGCGGTCCTTCTGTTCCTCATAGGACGAGCCGAAGGCTTCCGGATTCAATTGCAGCCCTTCCAGGCGTATGGTCCGGAAGGCTACGGCATCGGCTTCGGTGAGTTCGCGGATCTCCATCGGCTTTCCCCCTTTGCGGCGCGGATCGGCGCCAGTATAGCACAATACGCACCGCCCATCCCGGCGCTGGCACGCCATTTGCGCTAACTACTCGTGGTATGCGGTCGCGCATCCGGGCACGAGCGGTCTTTTACTCGTGGCTTTCCGGCGGATGGGAAGGCAGCGGCGACCGTGTGGTACGGGTATCAGGCGTCTATGGTCCGCATGGCGCTAGAAACGAGGTTTTCACATGCAACAGCAACAAGGACACCCCCCCAATGGGCAGACCCAACTGAACGGACTGCGCGTGGCGATTCTCGTGACCAACGACTTCGAGCAGGTCGAGATGACCTCGCCGCGGGAGGCGTTGCAGCAGGCGGGCGCCGTGACCAAGATTATCGCCCCCAAGCCCGGCCAGGTGCAGGGCGTGAACCACGACCAGAAAGCCGACACGTTCCCGGTGGACCTGACGCTGGACCAGGCCAATCCCGCCGATTTCGACGCCGTGCTGCTGCCGGGCGGCGCGTTGAACGCCGATGCGCTGCGAGTTGAGCCGAAGGCGCAGAGCTTTGTCCAGCAGATCCAGCAGGTGGGCAAGCCGATCGCCGTGATCTGCCACGCCCCCTGGCTGCTGGTCTCGGCCCAGTTGGTGAAGGGCCGCACTATGACCAGCTACTACACCATCCAGGACGACATCCGCAACGCGGGCGCCACCTGGGTTGACCAGGAGGTCGTGCGCGACGGTAACTGGGTGAGCAGTCGCAGCCCCAAGGATCTGCCCGCTTTCAATCGCGAGATGCTGGCTCTGTTCAGCCAAGCCAAAACCGGGGCGCCCGCCGGAGCGGCGCGCTAGGATCGTACCGCGGGAGGAGTGCCGCGCTGGGGGACATTTGTACCAGCCGAGAACCGGGCAGATGCAGCATCCCACGGCGCCGGATGGGTAGTACACTGGGGTCAGACAAGAATAAGACGGTTCAAAAAGGCACTCCTCCTTCTGTGCGAGGCCCCTGCTCCCCCCAGAGCAGGGGTCTTTCGCGTGTCAAGGGATCGCACCGGGGCGGGGACGCAGGGCCGAGAGCGGAGCGGGGCATTTGTACCAGCACGGAACCGGGCGAACGGGCGATCTCGGAATCGCGGCGCGGTGCTACACTGGGGTCAGACAAGAATAAGACGGCTCGAAAAGGCACTCCTCCTTCTGTGCGAGGCCCCTGCTCCCCCAAGCAGGGGCCTTTCGCATCTCAGGCCATCTTCAGCAGGGGACGGAAGCGCTCTTCGTCTTCAAACGGCCCGACCATGCTCAGGCTGAGCAACTGCTCCTGGAAGATGCGCTGGGCCAGCTTTTGCACATCCTCCGGGGTGACGGCGTCGATGCGCTCGATCACCTCGTCCACGCTGTAGATGCGGTCGAGCAGTAGTTCCTGGCGCCCGCCCCAGGCGGCCACCGAGCGGCTGCTCTCCAGGGCCAGCAGCATGTGGCCCTTGTGATATTCCTTCACCTTGTTCAGCTCTTCCACGGGCACGGGGGTCTGGCGCATACGATCCAGCTCGTGCAACATGCCCTGGATGCAGCTTTCCACCCGCTCATTGTCCACGGCGGCATAGAGGATAAAGGCGCCGATATCCTTGTAGGACTCGACATAGGAGGCGACCGAGTAGGCCAGGGCGCGCTTCTCGCGGATCTCGACAAACAGGCGACTGCTCATGCCGCTGCCCAGCACGCCGTCCAGCATCTGTTGCACGTAGCGATCCGGGTCGGTGTACGACAGCGCGGGCATGCCGATGCAGATCTGGGCTTGCTCGGTGTCCTTGTTGAAGATGCGCATGCGCTGGCTGGTCTGATCGCTGGTGGCCGGGGTATAAGTGGGCACCGGGCCGCTGGGCGCGGCACCCAGGCTGGCGCGTACGGCATCCACCACCTCGTCGTGCTCGATGTGGCCGGCTACGCTGACCAGGTTAGCGCCGGGCAGGTAATGTCCGGCCATGTAGTCGAGCATCTGATCGCGGGTGATCGCTTCGACCGTCTCGCGCGTCCCGGCGATGGGCCGGCCAATCGGCTGGTCGCCCCACATGATCTCGTCGATGATCTGGTTCACAATATCGGGCGGCGAATCGAGCGTGCCGTTGATTTCCTCGGTGATGACGGCCCGCTCGTGCTCCACCTCTTCGTCGTCGAAGCGCGAATTGCGCAGCATGTCGGTGAGCACATCAAGAGCAAGCGCGAAATGCTGGCTGGGCACGATGGCCGAGTACGAGGTATACTCGCGCCCGGTGGCCGCGTTGAGCGACCCGCCCAACCCCTCGATGGCCTCCGAGATCTCCTGGGCCGCGGGGCGCTTGTGCGTGCCCTTGAACAACATATGCTCGATATAGTGGCTGATCCCGCTGATTTCCTTGGGTTCGTAGCGGGCGCCCACCTTATAGAAAATCAAGATGCTCGCCGACCGCGTGTGCGGCATCGCCGATGTCAAGACCCGCAAGCCGTTGTCTAGAGTGGTCTTTTGATACAATGCCTCTATCCTCTCTCCAAAATCTCGCGCAGCAAGGCCAGGGCGGCCCGCGCTGACGCCGCCTTATTCTCCCGGCGGTTACCCGACCACGTATGGTGGGCGACGGTCGTGCCGGCCGCCGAGGCGATGCCGATGTAGGTGGTGCCGACCGGCTTGGCGGCCGTGCCCCCGCCCGGCCCGGCGATGCCGGTGATCGCCACGGCCACATCGGTACCGATCAAGGCCCGCGCCCGCGCCGCCAGCGCCGCCGCGCACGGCTCACTGACCGCGCCGTGTTCGCGGATGAGCGCGGCGGGCACGCCCAGCACGCCGATCTTCACCCGGTCGTCGTAGGCGATCACCCCACCCAGGAACCAGGCCGAGGAGCCGGCGATATTGGTCAGCCAGTCGCCCAGCAAGCCGCCGGTGCAGGACTCCGCGACAGCCAGGCGCCAGCCGCGCGCTTCGAGCAGGCGCCCGCACGCGGCGGCTTGCTCCAACTCGGGCGGCGCCGGGATGGCTGCGGGCATCTCGTCGCCGGTTGCCGCCGGTTCTGGTATGGGCACTCAGTCCTCCACGAACAAAACGGGGCGCGGCGTCTGCCGGTCGGGCCCTGGGGACGCCGGTCCGGCGCTGCCCGCGCATGATCGACAACTGAACAACCTATTATACACTACTTCTTCTATTCCGGTCTGCCTGTCTGCCGGCGCACGTTGCGCCTGCTCCCGGCGGTTGCTACAATAGGACAGGAGGTGCGGAGCAATGGCGAAGAAGAGCAAGGAACCCGCGATGGGCGATGCGCCGCAGAGCGGGGCGTATGTGCGGGATCGCTTTAAGCCGCTGACGGCGACGGATGTGGAGCGGCGCACGGATAGCGCCAGCTACCGCAACGGACTGTCTTACGAGCGCAACGACTATATCGAGGACGCCGTGTTGCGCGGCACCCTGCTGCGTGCCCGCTGCCAGGGTCAGAGCGGTGGGCCGTATACCGTGACGGCCACGCTGGTGCCCCGCGACGTGCCGGGCGCCGATCCGCTGGCCGGCTGGGACTGCACCTGCCCGCGCGGCGGCTTCTGCAAGCATATCGTCGCCCTGCTGCTGACCTGGATCGACGCGCCGGAATCGGTCGAAGTGCGCCAGGATGTCGCCACCCTCTTACAGGACCGCTCGCGCGAGGAGTTGCTGGCGCTCCTGACCGGGCTGCTCAAGCGCGACCCCGATCTGGACGGCCCCATCGAGCGGATGCTGATCGCGCGCACCCAGCCGGCGTCGGGCGGCGCCAGTGGCCGGGTGACGATCAACCTGGAGAAGATCCGGCGCCAGGTGGACCGGATTGTTAACCAGGCCGGGTACGAGTGGGGCGCGGGCGACGAGGTGGCGGACGCCCTGGGCGACATATTCGAGCTGGCCGAGTCGTATGCGGCTAGCGGGCAGTGGGCAAACGCGCAAGCCATGTACGGCATCATCGCGGAAGCGACCGTCGAGAATTATGAGCAGATCGAGGACGAAGCGGGTTCGCTGATCGGCGTGCTTGTGACTTGTTACGAAGGCTTACGGCAATGCCTCGACGCCCAGGCCGCGCTGCCACCGGAGGCGCGTCTGGACCCGGAGGCGCGCCGGATGCTGTTCGACGCCCTCTATACGCTCTGGGAACACACCCTGAGTTTCGACCTGGATGTCGATGAAGCGCTCCCGACCCTGATCGCGCGCATGGCGACGGCGGAGGAGAAGGCCGAGATCGAGCGCCGGTTGCGGGGCATGTTGGCTGAGGCCCAGGTGGAGGCGCCGGCTTTTGATAACTCCTGGCGCAAGCGGCCTATCATCGCGTTCCTGGCCGAGTTGAAGGGCGACGCCCTGTCGCCGGAGGAGCTATTGGCAGAGTACCGGGCGGCAGGCATGTACCAGGAGTTGGCCGCCCAGTTGATCGCGCTGGGGCGCGTTGATGACGCTTTCGAGGTTGCCAAAACGCACCTGACAAGTGCCAATCAGATCACCCGCTTTGCGGACGCCGTGCTGAAGGCCGATCCGGTGCGGCGCGATCAGGTGCTGAGCTTTGTCGAAACGCGCCTGGGCGACGCCGAATGGACCCAGCCCTCGCGCCAGAAGAGCGAGGGGCCGCGCCCGGATGCCTACCAGGTCGCCCGCGAAGTCGCCGCCTACCAGGAGTGGTTGGAGGCGCGCTATATCGAGTTCGGGCTGGATGAGAAAGCGCTGGCGATGGCCCGCCGCCGCTTCGATGCCACGCCGGGCGCGGCGACCTATACGGCGGTCAAGCGGGCGGCGCA
>JAICKM010000799.1 GCA_025927935.1 Chloroflexia bacterium
GCGGCCAGATTGCCCACCACCGCGACCAGCAGCCCGCCCAGCACCCCGGCGGCGATGGCCTGCCAGGGCACCGGCGCGGTGGCCCCGCCCGGCGGTGCATCGGGCAGCGCGGGCGCCGCGCCGTTGCGCCCGTTGCCGCCGTGCCCCGCGCCGTTTCCGGTCGCGTGCCCGTTGCCGTGGCCCGTAGCGGGCGGCGCGTCGGCCTCGGCCACAGCCGCGCCACCCCGGCTCGCTACACGGCGGGTGGGCAGCGCGGCGGCAGCGCTGCGCGTGGCGACACCGGCGCGTGGACTTGCCACGGCGCGCGCTTCGGCGCGGCGGGCGGGCGCCGGGCGCCGGCTGCGCACCGTCCCAGCCACCAGATTGTAGACCACGCCGAACGCGCCGAGCACGGTCAGGCTGAACAAGGTGACATTGGCGAGGTTGAAGCCCACCGCCGAGTCCACGCCCGACAGCCGGCAGAGCGTGCCCATGAGCGTGTAGCCGAAGTAGTAGTAGTTGATCGAGTAGCCCGCCAGCCAGGGGTCGTTGGGCGGCAGGGTCTGGCCCTGGGTGAAGCTGTTCAGGAACGCGAAGTCCATGAACTTCTCGGTGCCGTAGATGTTGGGCGCATAGGCGCGCAGGATGGTCCAGGCGACGAACGCGAGGCCGAACAGCATCTCGGCGGCGATCCAGTAGCGGGCCTGCCCGCGCAGGAACGCCCGCATCTCGCCCAACAGCGCGCGCCCGTTGCGCAACGCCAGCCAAGCCGCCCCACCGATGAGCGCCAGCAGCATGAGGATGTTGGAGGCCCCGCTAAAGGGCGCCAGTTGGAACATCCCGATCAGCCAGGCCCCGTAGCCCACCAGCAGTAGCCCCAGCGCCTTGCTGAAGGCCCAGCCCCGGTCGGGCAAGCGGCCCATGACCGTCCAGGCCACGGGCCATGCGGCCACGCCCAGCACCTCCAGCGTGAGCCACCAGATCAATGCGTCTCCCAACGATCCCGTCCTCTAGTCCCAGCCGCCGGTGCAGGCGACCTGCTGCGCATCTCCCCCGGCCCCTCCCCGCGGCGGGGAGGGGAGTCGCCGTTCCCTATAAGCACGCACTTAACCTCGGTCGCCGTTTCCCCCTTCCCGAAGAGCGGGAAGGGGGGCAGGGGGGTTAGGTTGGCCGCCCACCGCGAGGCTGCCCGCTCAACCTCGCCCCCGGCGGGGGTATACCCCACCCCGCCGCGGGGAAGGGAGTCCGCGTTTCCCCCCTTCCCGGAGCGGGAAGGGGGGTAGGGGGGTTAGGCCCGTCTAGTGCAGGGCATCCAGCCGCTTCTGGGCTTCTTGCGCCCATTGCTTGCCCGAGTCGTCGGCGGGCGCATTCTTGATGCAGTTCTGGAAGGCATCCCGCGCATTTTCCGTCGATTGCATGGTCTGGTAGACCTCGCCCAGGTGGAACCAGGCTTCGACAAACTTCGGATTGGCGGCCACGGCGCTCTTGAACGCAGTCACCGCATCGGTGTAGCGCTGGCGGCTCTGGTAAGCCATGCCCACCTTGTTGTAGGCCGCGGGCTTGTCGGCAGGGTTGGCATCCTGCACGGCCTGCTCCCAGATGGCGAGCGCCTTGTCCGCCTCGCCGTTGTCCATGTAGAGATCGCCCAGCAGATGATGGGCGGCTACGTCGTGCGGGGCCAGGCGCACCACTTCCACGTACTGCTCGATGGCCTTCTGAATAGCCTGGTGGCTGCGGTAGTAGTCGGCCAGGGCGCGGTGGGCGTCCAGGTTATCCGGGTCGGCCTGCACCGTCGCCAGTAACGCCTGCACGGTGGGATCGTCGCCCAACGGCGGCTCGGTCGGGCGCGGGCGCGGCGTGTACTGTGCCGCCGGGCTGCCCGGCGCCACGCCCACGGCGGCCTTCACCTGCTTGCCCAGCACATGGTAGATCGTCACCGGGCCGGATTGGAACGCGACCTCCAACTGGTGGTCTTTGACCATGTCCTCGAACTTGCTCAGCCCCGTGGGCGAGTTGTGGTAGGCGATGCTCTCGATCTGCCCGACATAGATGTACTCGATGTCGTACTTGTTGATCAGCAGCAGCGCCTCTTGCGTGTTGTCGGTGCGATAGAAGTTGGTCATGTCGTTGCGCCGCTCGCCCACCAGCCAGCCGTAGCGCTGCTCGTCCTGGTGCAGGCCGCCGACGACCATGGGCAGGCCGGAGTAGGTGCTGGGCAGCATCCCGGCCTCGCGGTAATAGCCGATGGGCGCGGCGGCGATGACCGGCGTACCGGCGATATGCGTGTTCAGCCAGTCCACCGCCTCGCGCTCGAAGCGGAAGGTGATCGGATAGGCCACGGTGGTATCGCCGAAGGCCAGCGGCAGCACCGTCTTATCCATCCAGTCCATGCCGTTGAGCGTGCCGAAGGCCGGGCGGTCACCGGGCATGCGGTCGGCCACGCGGGCCTGCGTGCCGGTGACGGTGAAGATCAGGCTGCCCAGCAGCAGCAGGCCGAACGGCACCAGCCAGATGGCCCGCGCCGGGGAGAACCAGGCGTGCGTTTCGCGCACCGGCATCACGTCCTCGACGGAGGCCACCGGCAGCAACGCGCCCGGCGCCAGGTCGGGGTCTTCGGGTACCAAATAGCCGCCGTGGAGGACCAGCGGCTCTTCCACCGGAGTTTCCGCTTCCGCCACCGCGGGCACGGTTGCCACCTGTGCCGCGCGTCCACGCGGGCCGAGCAGGCTGTAGAGGGCTACCGCGCCACCGAGGGCGACCAGCACCCAAACCTGCTCGTAGAACTTGAACACGGTGTTCATGCGGTAGAAGTTCGGGTCGCCCGCCAGGTGGTCGGCCAGGTAGATGTATTCGACGCCCAGCGCCACGATGAAGCCCACAGTCAGCATCAGCCCACCGAAAAGCTGGCCCGGCGCGCGCAGCCCGCACAGGTGCGTGGCGACCAACCCGCCGATGAGCAAGATCAGCATGGCTTCCAGCGGTTGCCCGGTCAACAGGAAGCCGAGCGTCGCCAGGGCGGTGAGGCCAAGCACGACCAGGCCCAGCCCGGCGGGCAACAGCCCGCGCGGTCGCGGGCGCACGATTACCGGCTCCGGTTCGTCGTAGACAGGCGCGATGCGCCAGCCGGGGGCGGGCGGGGTTTCGGCCTCCAGCGCCCCGGCAA
>JAICKM010000659.1 GCA_025927935.1 Chloroflexia bacterium
CCCCTCGCCGGTAGCGGCGTGTATCAGCGGGGCGGCGGGGTCAAGCGACTGCATCATGTCAACCGTTCCTTCCTTTAGGAAATGCGCGCCCCTTATTATAGAAGCTGGGGTGCTTCCCGTGTTGCCGAAAACTACGGATTCTTCACCCATCCCTCTACCCTTCATGCCCGATCCGCCGGTGGTTCGCTTCCCCGATAGCGCAGAGTGTGCCAGCCGTTTGTTTAGCCGGCCTGGCACGATCGCAGACCTGCCAAGAGAGGATCGCCCCGACCACGGCCAAATATCGGAGGATCAGGCAATAATCGCACACGAATGAGCAAATCCCGGGCGCGGATGCCTGGTATACTTACCGCAGATTGGAACGGGGGGCGATACAAGTATGAAAGCAACGCTGGGGCGGCGCGCGTTCCTGCGGGGCCTGCTGGTGGGGGGAGCCGGGCTGGTTCTCGGTGCTGCGCTGGGCGGCTGCGCTGACTCCTCACTGACCTCACCCACGTCACCCCCGCCAACCACGTTACCCATACCACCTGCGTCACCTACTTCACCCACTTCAACACGACGCATGAACGACCCGCCCGCGGGTACAGAGCAACCAGCTGCCCAGCCTACCCCGACCGCAATCGGCCGCAGCAGCGGCAGCAACGGCAGCAAAGTCCTGTTGGTCTACTTCTCGCGGGCTGGCGAAAACTACTACTACGGCGGGCGCACGCGCCTGGCGGTTGGCAACACCGAAGTACTGGCGGGCATGATCCGCCGGCTCATCAACTGTGACGTCTACCGCATCGAAGCCCGCGAACCTTATTCCGACGACTATGAGGAAACCGTCGCACGCAACGTTCGGGAACAGCAGGCGGATACCCGTCCGGCCATCGCGAACCCGCTGGCCTCGATCCAGCCTTACGACATCGTGCTGCTGGGCAGTCCGATCTGGAACGTCAGAGCGCCCATGATCATGACAACCTTTGTTGAGGGCTTTGATTTCACCGGCAAGACGGTCTTCCCGTTCACGACCTACGCGATGAGCGGGCTGGGAACCACCATCCGGGATTACACCGCGTCGTGCCCGGGTGCGACCCTCGGGGCGGGCCTGGCGGTGCGCGGTGAGGAGGTGCGGGCTGCCGGTGCGGCGGTCGAGTCGTGGCTGCGGCGCATCGGCCTGCTCACGGGATGAAGCGCCGTGTTGGCCCGCCCCGATGCGGAGCGGCGGCCATCCACGCCCACCGGGCGGCACCAGGCAGAACCTATCCATGGAGACTACAGCAGTCGCCACGGTAAAGCCGCGTTGAAGGCGCGGCAACGAGAAGGTAATCCGGGCCGCCGGAACCAGGCCCGAAAGGAGCACGACAAATGTCAGCTAGTCCAGTGATCACATTAAATAACGGCGTCGCCCTGCCGGCCCTGGGGCTTGGCGTTTTCCAGAACCCCCCGGAGGAGACGGTCGGGGCCGTGGCGGCGGCGATTGCCACCGGGTATCGGCTCATCGACACCGCGGCGGCCTATGGCAACGAGCGCGAGGTCGGCGAAGGCCTCCGGCGCAGCGGCCTCGACCGCTCGGAGGTGTTCCTCCAGACGAAGGTCTGGATCAGCGACTATGGCTACGACGCCACGCTGCACGCGTTCGACAAGAGCGCCCGCAAGCTGGGCGTGGACCAGATCGACCTGCTGCTCCTGCACCAGCCACTGTCCGCGGCCTTCGACCGTACCCGCGACGCCTACCGGGCACTGGAGCAGCTGCTCGCCGAGGGCAGGGTGCGCGCCATCGGCGTGAGCAACTTCATGCCCGCGCACCTCGACCGCCTGCTGCGCGCGACGTCCGTGGTGCCCGCCGTGAACCAGATCGAGGTCCATCCGTACTTCCAGCAGACCGCGCTGCAGCGGCTGCATGCCCAGCACGGCATCGCGACCCAGGCTTGGTCGCCCATGGGCGGCATCACCTCCTACCGCGGAGGCCAGAAGAGCACCTTCGAGGACCCGACGCTGCGAGAGATCGCCCGCCAGCACGGCAAGTCGGCCGCGCAGGTAATGCTACGCTGGCACCTGCAGGCGGGCCGCTCGGCAATCCCGAAGTCGACCAAGCCCGCCCGCATCGCCGAGAATTTCGACGTGTTGGACTTCGAACTCTCCAGCGAGCAGATCGCCGCGATCGACGCCCTCGACACCGGAGCACGCAGCGGACCGGACCCCGACAGCATCACCCTTGAGAACTACGGCATCGCGATCCCCGAGGCGTGAGTGAGGCCACTACGGAGATCGTGGAAAGGATGCGCTCCGGGTAATCTGGGTAATCAGGCCCGGGCCGGACATAAAGACCAGCAGCTTCTTCGACCACCGGGATCCAATAATGGTGAAGGCGCTGGGCCTGGCCCAGCGCCCCACCTAAACTTCCGGGCCGCTCGTTAGCTGCGGTAGCGAAAGCCGTGCGTCTCGTCCACGACGCGCGGCCTGGAAGGTCAACCCAAGGAGACACACCATGAGGGGAGCGAATGTGGAACAAGAAGTCATCAATCTCTCCAAGGAGAAGTGGCGCTGGATGTCCGAGCGCAACGTCGATGCCCTGGCCGCGCTCTTTCATGCAAATGCGGTCTTTGTCCATATGGGCGGCACCATGTCCAAGGACCAGGAGCTGGAGGTTATCCGCAGCGGAGGGATTCACTACAAGAACGTGGATATCCAGGAAGCGTCGGTGCGGTTTATTGGCACGACGGCCATCCTGTTGAACCGAATTCGGCTGGTCGCCGTGGTGGGCGGCAATGAGGTCACCAATCCCTTCGTGGTGACCGAAGTGTATGTGCAGCAGAGCAGTACCTGGACGTTAGCCGCGCTCTCGTTCACCAGGCTACTGACCCCCTAGCCTCACAGCAGATGAGCGGTCGCTAATCGTACCGAGTCACGGTGTAGCCGACCGGCACCACACAGGAAACAAACACGAACAGGAGAGACGAGATGGCTGACCAAAAAGAACTAACGGTTGCCCACAGACTGGTTGGGGACTTTGCGCCAAAGCTGGCGCAACTCACCGACGACGTGCTGTTCGGCGATGACTGGGAGCGTGCCGAACTTTCACCACGCGACCGTAGCCTTGTCACGGTCGCCGCGTTAATCGCTAACGGCAACACGGAGCAACTCACGGGCCACCTGCGCCGGGCGCAACAGAATGGCCTGTCGGCGGCTTCACTACTTACCTGCCCATCGGGGATGTCACAACCATCTACGACGCCGCCCGCCGCTACCAGGCCGCAGGCGTGCCGCTGATCATCCTGGCCGGCCAGGAGTATGGCTTTGGCTCCAGCCGCGACTGGGCGGCCAAAGGCCCGGCGCTGCTCGGGGTCCACGCCATCATCGCCGAAAGCTATGAGCGCATCCACCGCTCCAACCTGATCGGCCTGGGCATCCTGCCGTTGCAGTTCTCCCCGGAAGAGTCCGTCCGTGCGCTCGGCCTGACAGGGCATGAAGTCTTCGACATCGTCGGCCTGGGCGACGCCGTGGCGAGGAGCTTCACGAGTGGTAAGCAACTAACCGTTCGCGCCCACCACCCCGGCGGGGACATGCAGGAGTTCATCGTTCAGGTGCGCATCGACACCCCGCAAGAGGTGATCTATTACCGGCACGGGGGCATCCTCCCATACGTCCTCCGCCGGTTCCTGGTCCCCAGACGGGCGCACGACACCGGAAGACCCCTGACGGAACGATCGGCGACACATCGGAGCCGCTAAGCGGATCCACGTCGGCGGGAGGCAAACGGCCGGGCTTATAGTAATGGCGCAGCGACGTGACGCGCAGAAATGTCGGGCGGGTGAAGGCGCCACTATTCAAAAGTGCCGGCATACCGCCCATCTTAAAGCCGCCCCCAACGGGATAGGCAAGGGGGTTTCTGACGGATATCGAATAAGTTAGAGACGCTTCTTGAAGTTTGGGGGGTTGCTTTATAATGGATCTATGCTTACCCCGGTGCTCGCCACCAAACTCTATATCCCGACCCCGCCGCCGCACGCGGTGCGCCGCCCGCGCCTGCTCGCGCAGCTAAACGAGGGGCTGCACCGCAAGCTGACCCTCATCTCCG
>JAICKM010001004.1 GCA_025927935.1 Chloroflexia bacterium
CGCATCGACAACCCGTATGGCTTCAAGGCCACGTATAACCCGACCTACCCGGTCAAGACGAGCAACAAGTACGGCTGGGTCTCGCCCTGGCACTTCGGCATCAACCAGGGGCCGATTGTGCTGATGATCGAAAATTACCGGTCGGGGATGCTCTGGGACTTGATGCGCGGCTGCGCTTATGTGCGCGACGGGCTGCGCCGGGCGGACTTTCAGGGCGGCTGGCTGGCCCAGGCCGCCCAGAAGCACGCCGCGCCGCCCGCCCAGCCCGCCGAGGGAGACGGCAGATGACCGAGCAACACCAGGCCCGGCCCCCGGTGGGCGACGACCGCCACAACCTGGCGCCGCACCAGCAGCACGCCCGCCGCCAGCGCGTCCTGAAAGGCGGCCAGTCGGCCATCACGCGCGGAATCGCCCACGCCATAGTAATCAAGGACGAGAACATCTTCTTCCTGGCCGAGCCGAGCGGCGACGTGCCGCTGGGCGGCGAACACGGGTTGGGCCTCTATTACCACGATTGCCGCTATCTCAACGGCTACGAGTTGCGGCTGGCCGGGGTGGCGCCCGATATGCTCTCGGCCAACGCGGGGCAGGGCGCGCAGGCCGTGTTCCAGTTGACCAACCCTGATCTGCAACTGCCCGACGGTACGACGCTGCAAAAGGAAGAGTTGAGCATCACCTGGACGCGGGTGGTGGACAGCGACGCCCTGGCGCTGGTGGATGTGATCCGCTTCCAGAACTTCGACCCCGGCGCGGTGCGCTTTCCCCTGACGCTGACCTTCGCGGCGGCGTTCGAGGACATCTTTGTGGTGCGCGGCGCCGTGCCCAAGGAGCAGGGCCGCATCTATCCGCCCGTGTGGCGGGACGGGGCGCTCTGGTTCCGCTACGACGGCGCGGACGGCGTCTACCGCCGGCTGACGGTGCAGTGCGATCCGGCCCCGGCGCGGGTGGATGTGAACGCGCTGCAATTTGACATAACAATGGATTCGCGTGCGCAATGCGACGTGGTCGTCGCGCTGCGGCTGCTGGAAGGGCCGGACCGGGCGACGGTGGCCGCGCCGCCGCCCGCCGTGCCGGACGTGGGCCGGGTGCAGGCGGCGCTGGAGGCGGAAGCCGCGCAGTGGCTCAACGGGCAAACGCGCGTGGAGAGCGACAGCCTGTTGCTGAACAATGTGCTCGACCGCTCTCTGCGCGATCTGCTGGTGCTGCGCAGCACGCTGGCGGGGGACGCCTATTTCGCGGCGGGCCTGCCCTGGTTCGGCACGCTGTTTGGCCGCGACAGCCTGATCACGGCGCTGCAAACGCTGGCCTACAACCCGGCTATCGCCGAGCAGACCTTGCGCGTGCTGGCCCAGTATCAGGGCACCAAGATCGACGAGTGGCGCGACGAGCAGCCGGGCAAGATCCTCCATGAGTTGCGGGTGGGGGAGATGGCCCACCTGCACGAGATCCCGCACACGCCCTATTACGGCACCGTGGACGCCACGCCGCTGTTCCTGGTGCTGGTGGGCCGCCACGCCGCCTGGACCGGTGATCTGCGCCTGTTCCACGATCTGCGCGACAACATCGAGCGCGCGCTTACCTGGGTGGATCGCTACGGCGACCTGACCGGCGACGGCTACGTGTCCTACGCGGGCCAATCGGACGCCGGGCTGACCAACCAGGGCTGGAAGGACTCCGGCGCGGCGATCATGAACGCGGACGGCAGCCCGGCGACGCCGCCGATTGCGCTGGTCGAGGTGCAGGGCTACGTCTACCTGGCGAAGACCGGGTTGGCCGATCTCTACGAGCGCGCCGGGGACGCGGCGCGGGCCGGGCAACTGCGCCGCGAGGCCGCCGATTTGCGGGATCGCTTCAACCGCGACTTCTGGCTGGCGGATCAGGGCTGCTACGCGCTGGCGCTGCAAGCCGGGGGCCAACCGGCGGCGGTGATCGCGTCCAATCCGGGCCAGGCACTCTGGACCGGCATTTGCGACGATGGCAAGGCGCAGCAGACCATCGCCCGGCTGATGGCGGACGATATGTTCAGCGGCTGGGGCGTGCGCACGCTGGCG
>JAICKM010000643.1 GCA_025927935.1 Chloroflexia bacterium
CGCCAGGCCGGCCAAGGCGATCAGCGCGATCATCGGCGTCCACTCCCAGATGTCTACCAGCATCAGCGAGGGCAGAGCCTGGTCGGTGGAGGCGAGCCAGGGTTGGGGCGGCAGGCCCACCAGGTGCAAGGCATAGTTGGCGAAACCGATAGTCGGTTCCAGCATGAGCAGCCAGGCCATGCCCATCGCCACCGGCGTGGCGACCATGGGCAGCAGAATCAGCGTTTTGACCAGATTCTGCCCGCGAAACTCGCGCCGCAGCAGCAGCGCGATCGCCAGGCCCAGCACGAGTTCGATCCCGACCGCGCCAATGGTGAAGACGAAGGTGCGTGTGAGCGCGTCGCGGAAGCGCTCGTCGTTGCCCAGCAGGGTCGTGTAGTTGTTGATCCCCACCCACACCGGCGGCTGCGTGGCCGACATGCTCCATTGGGTGAAGCTCAGCCAACCCGTGTATAGAATCGGGAAGATCATCATGATCGCGACGAACAACGCCGCCGGCAGGATAAACACCCACTTGATATTGCGGTTCGCCCAGGCTGAGAGCGCCATCGCGCCACCTCCTTTCCCGTGGAGCCGGGTATAGCGCGGGGGGCGCGGGACCGGTTGCCCCGCCGCGCCCCCGCGCCCCGCGTTTACTTGCTCTGCAAGTCGGTCTTCAAAAAGTCGTTGAACTTCGCGTCGGCGGCCTTGACCGAGGCATCCACGTCCTTGCCCTGGATCGAGTCCACGATCGGGGCGCCGACGATGTCGCGGGCCTGGCTCACATGGACCACCTGCGGCCGGTCATGGTCGGTGCCCGCGGCGGCGGATTGCTGGATCACCTGGGCCAGCTCCGCCGGGAAGCCCGCCGTGCCGTCCGGCGAGTTCCACACGGAATCGCGGGCGCCCGGCAGGCCGCCCTTCTGCAACTGGGCCACGATGTCCTTGCTGGTGGCCCACTTGACGAACTCGAACGCCGCATCCTGGTTCTTCGACGTCTTTGCCACGCCCAGCGCCCACGAGGTCACGTTATAGGGGTGCGACCCGGCAGGACCCGCCGGGAACATGGCGTAGCCCACCTTGTCGGTCACGACCGACTTGGTCTTGTCGAGCAGGTTGGGATAGAGGCTGTCGGCGTCGGTGTACATGGCGGCCTTGCCCTGGCCGAAGATGGCGATGGCCTGCGGCCAGTTCATGTTGAGCACGCCGGGCGCACCGTACTTGCGCAGCAGGTCGCCGTAATACTTATACGCCTGCACCGCTTCCGGCGTGCCGATGGCCGACTTGCCGTCCTTGATCCAATCGCCGCCGTAGGCATAGAGGAAGCCGGAGAACTGGGTGACGGCCGGGTTCTGCTGGCCGCGAGCCACGAAGCCGTACATACCGTTGTTCGGGTCGTTCAGCTTCTCAGCCGCCGCCATCATCTCGTCGAGCGTCTTGGGCACGGCGATGTTCTTGGCCTGCAACAGGTCCTTGCGGTAGTACAGGATCTCGCGCTCGGTCACGATGGGCACGCCGTAGACCTTACTGTTGAAGGTCACGCTGCCACGCGCCGCTTTCTGGAAGTCGTCCCAGTTCCAGTCGCTCGCGCCCTGCGCCATGGAGCCGATATCGGCGAGCCAGCCGTTATTGGCGAAGAGCAGCCCTTCCTGCGGCGGGCGGAACATGAAGGCGTCGATATCGCCGCCGCCCGAGGTGAACTTGACGGTGAGCTGGTCGGAAAGCTGCGTTTCGCCATAGCTGGACACGTTCAGCTTGATGCCGCTGGCCTGCTCGAACTGGGGCAGCAGCGGGGTGATGCCGGTGTTCCAGGCGTGGTTCGCCATGACGATGTTCAGGGTGGTGCCCTTGTACTTATCGCTGATGCCGCTGGTGCCGCCGGTGGCCCCGCCCGCGGCAGGGGTCGTCGCGCCGCCCGCCGTGGTGGCTGTCGCCTCCCCGGCGCCGCCGGTGGCGGTCGTCGCGGTGGCTTCCGTCGCGCCGCCGGTGGCCGTGGTGGCAGTGGCTTCGGTGGCGCCACCGCCCGTGGCGGGTGTGTTGGTGTCGCCGCCGCAACCGGCCAGCGCGCTGCCGAACAGGGCGAGCGCAACCGCCGCGGTGGCGAGTTTGTGTAACCCGGTTGACCTTTGCATTTCCCTCTTCCTCCTTCAGATATGGTACTACGACGCCGTCCGCGGGCTGTGAACGTGGATGGTGGTACGGGTTCGACGCACCGGTCCGCTGAGCTTGTGCGCCGCCGCGCCGATGGCCGGACGAGAATAGTCCCGTCCCCGTTGCGGACCTGGGTTGCTGAGTACTATCCAGCACAATGTATGCCGCTACGATATACTGCGCTATAGCGCACCCTTTGCGACTCTATCGCGTGTAGTTGTATGAAGCGCCGATCCGGCAATCAAGATCGGACCGGCGGAAGGCCGGCGCGGTAAGGGCCGCGTCACGCAAGTGCATCGTAACGCGCTATAATGAGGGCGCGACCCGCCAAAAGCGGGCACGGGTGTCGTAGCGCGGCTCCCCGCTGGGAGCGTAGAGAAAGCAAGGGTGCGTGCGTACTTCCTCGCTGCATGAGCGGACACCCCCGGCGGCCGCCGTGCAAGCGGCGGCGGCGCCGTTTCCCTACGGCCCGGCGCTGTTTGCGCTGGTGGTCGGCACGGTCGGCGCGCTGGCGGCCATCTATTGCACGCAGCCGATCCTGCCGCTGCTGTCCGCCGATTTTCATGTGGATGCGCCCACCGCCGGGCTGACGCTCTCGCTGCTGACGATCAGCTTGGCCGTGGCCTTGCTGGTCTACGGGCCGCTGTCCGACCGGGTGGGGCGGCGCCCGGTGCTGATCGGCAGTTGCGCGGCGCTGGCGCTGCCCGCCTTCGGCGCCATGCTGGCGCCCACCTTCGGCGCGCTGCTGATATGCAGGGTGGCCGAGGGGCTGCTGGCGGCGGGCATCAGCGCCGTGGCTCTGGCCTACATCGCCGACGAGTTCCCCCGCGCGCAACTGGGTCTGGCCGTGGGCACGTACACGGCGGCCATGGTAGGCGCCGCGCTGGTGGGCCGCGTGGGCGGCGGCCTGCTGACCGCGTGGCTGGGCTGGCGGGGCATGTTTGGCGTGTTCGGCGCGGTAGCGTTGGTGGGGGCCATGCTGCTGGCCGGACTGCTGCCGCCGTCGCGGGGCTTCCACCGCAGCGGCAACCTGGGCGCGGCCTATCGTGGCGCGGGCGTCCACCTGCGCAACCCGCGCATGCTGGGCATCTTCTTCGTCGGGTTCGCGCTGCTGTTCAGCTTCATGGGCTTCTTCACCTACCTCAGCTATCACCTGGCCGGGCCGCCCTACCGGCTGCCGCTCTGGGCGCTCACGCTGATTTTCGGCGTGTACGCGGCGGGTGCGGTCGGCCCCTTCGTGGGCAGCCTGTCCACGCGCACAGGCCGCCGCCCGGTGCTGCTGGTGGGCCTGGTCACGCTGGCGGCGGGAATGCTGCTGACCCTGGCCGCGCCCTTGCCGGTGATCATCGCCGGGTGCGTGGTGCTGGCCTTCGGTATGTTCACCGCCCAGTCCGTCGCCAACGCCTACGTCAGCGACCATGCGCGCGTGGCGCGCGGCGCGGCCAGCGGCTTTTACCTCTTCAGCTACTACCTGGGCGGCAGCGCGGGCGTGCAACTTACCGGCATCCTCTGGCAGCACGCGGGCTGGCCCGCCGTCATCGTCGCCTGCGCGGGCGTGGCCCTGCTGGCCGCCGCCGTCGCGGCCACCGTCTGCCGGGACGTGTCTCCGGGCGCGGATCTGCCGCCGGAGGGCCGGTGTAACCTGTAGCGGCCGGCTGCCATTTCTTCAAGGTCACGATCGCTCAAGTTTAAAGAGAGGAATAACATGGAAAGCAAAACCAAAAACCGAAAGACGCCGGAGCAGGTGGCACCGATGGTCGCGCGGGCCTTTGGCGGAACCACACTCGCCGCCGGTGAAGATGCGGTGAGCGAGTTAAAGGAAGGCTGGTTTAACGCGGCCTATAACGTCCGGCTGGCCGGCGGGCGGGAGGTGATCTTAAAGATCGCGCCGCTCCCGGATGCGGAAGTGCTGGCCTATGAGCAGAACATCATGGCGACCGAGGTTGCCACGATGCGCCTGGTGCGGGCGAACCCGGCTATCCCCGTTCCGGAGATTTATTATTTCGACACGGGCCGGGACTTATGCGACTCCGATTA
>JAICKM010000199.1 GCA_025927935.1 Chloroflexia bacterium
CCGGCCAGCTCGCGCCACGCCGCCAGCGGCCCCAGCCCATACCGCGCGGCGATGGCCGCCAACTGGTCGGGCGCGGGCCGATAGGCGGGGGCTTGCGGGCCGGTCATAAGCTAGCAGCGGCGCCGGTTCGCGCCACGCAACCACAGATCCGCCCGCCATCTCGACACAAGTTCCGTCGCAATCCTTTAGCTGCTATTAGCCCCCAGCGTTCCATGCATCCCATTGGAGCAGTATACCATAGCACGACCGGCGACGGATTCGCCGCCGATGCGCTCTGTTGTATGCAGGGGAAGCGCAGCCAAGCCGCCGGTCCCAGCAGCGGGCAGGCGAGCTGATGTTTTATTACTACTAGCACTAGTCGATTTTGATACAAGATATACAATATCGGAGTCCATATGTCTTTTTAGCTTGGGAGTGGCACAGGATCTGCTCTAGTAAACGCGGGCGCGATGTATCCTGACAGACGCCTGGCAATACTCCCGCATTCTGCAGAGAGGGTACCCAAGCGGGGAGTTTGCTGGCGGGTCAATATGCCGTAATCCAACGACGTACAACTACGGCTAGATAAAGGAGAAACGCATGAAATTTCGACGAGGAATCCTAACGCTGCTAGTGGTGGCGCTCAGTGCCTTCACCCTAGCGCCGATGAGCGCCGCGGCGGCGGCACCCAGCGCACCTAGCGCAGCGAAAACCCCTTCAGCTAAGACTGTTCCTATCACGGGCTCAATAACAAATGCTCCCGGAACCTTTAGCGGCGTGCTGAATCTGACCAGTTTCGCGGTGAACTCTGCCGGGCAGCTTGTTGCGAACGGCACATTAAGTGGTACCGCGACAGACACGTCTGGTAATGTTCTCGCAACACTCACCGGCCAGGCTGTGCAGATTCCGGTCAACATGGCGAACACGTCTGGCACCTGCCAGATTCTGCATCTGGACCTCGGCCCACTCGATCTAACCTTGCTCGGCCTGCATGTCCATCTCAATGAGGTGGTACTCGACATTACCGCCCAACAAGGTGGGGGCATACTCGGCGATCTGCTCTGCGGCATCGCCAACTTGCTCAACGGCGGATCGCTCACAACTTTGGCTGGCCTGCTGAATCAGGTGGTCGGCTTAGTGCAGAATCTATTCCAGAATCTCACGGCGACTGGTACAGCACTGGTCTCCGGTACGTTGAACGGGATATTCACGCTGAACCGAGTGGCCGTCCAGAACGGCCAGTTGGTAGGTATTGGAACGCTCACGGGGACGATCACCAACCTACTTGGTCAGGTTATCGGGGCGGTGACGAACACAGCGGTTACCCTACCGCTCACGGCTTCCGGTACGTGCCAGATCCTGCATCTGGACCTCGGCCCGCTCGATCTAACCTTGCTCGGCCTGCATGTCCATCTCAATGAGGTAGTGCTGGATATCACCGCCCAACAGGGCGGGGGCCTGCTCGGTGATCTGCTCTGCGGCGTTGCCAACTTGCTGAACACTGGTGCGCCGTTCAGTGCGATTGCCCAAGTGCTGAACCGTATTCTGGCGCTACTTTAGCGTCTAGAATCGGCTCAAACGCAACCAGTACAACCAAATAGAACCAGCGGGGAGGGAGTGGCAATCCACTCCCTCCCCTTCTTTTTGCCTGGCCCACTCTATGGTATCATGGCTGCGCGAGAGGCAGGCACGTTAGCGACGGAGGAGCGCATGGCAGAACTGGCCGATTTCGATCCCGCGCGGCTGGCGCGCGCTGGGGCCGTGGCCGAGGAGGCCGTGGCCGCCGGGCTGTATGGCGGCGCGGTGGTGGCGGTGGGCAACCCGGCGGGCACGGTCTGGACGCACTCGGCGTCCCCCGCGCGGGTGGACGTGGACACCATCTGCCCGGTGGCGTCTGTCACCAAGCCGATTGTCGCCCTGGCGATTATGCAACTGGTAGAGGCCGGGCGGTTGCTGGTGAACGACCCGATGGCCCGCGTCATCCCGGAGTTCGGGCAGCAGGGCAAGGAGCAGATCACCCCCTGGCACCTGCTGACCCACACCAGCGGCCTGCCGGACGACATGGACGAGCTCTTCACGCAGCGCGCGCCGCCCGCGGCCTTCCTGCGCGCCGCATGCGAGCGCGGCGTCCGCTTCCCACCGGGCGCCCACTATGAATACTGCAACCTGTCCTTCGTGGTGCTGGGCGAACTGATCACCCGGCTGAGCGGGCAGCCGTACCCGGACTATCTGCGCGACCACATCTTCGCGCCCGCAGGCATGGAAAGCACGAGTTTCGACCCCGCCGCGCCGGCGCGCATGGCGGCGGTGATCTTCGAGGGCGGCCCGGAGGAGGAAGCCTACTTCCGCACCCTGGCCGCGCCCTATGGCGGCCTCTGGTCCACCGCCACCGACCTGCTGGCCCTGGGGCGCGCCCTGCTCCGCGGCAGGCCGGCGGACGCCCCGTTGCTCAGCCCCGCCGCCCTGGCGGCCATGACCCGCCTGCAGCCCGGCCTCACCAGCTTCGACACGGGCAAACCCGTGTATGCCGCGCTGGGCTGGGGCAAGCGCAGCCCCATGGGCGTGCTGCTGCCCTCCGACGCCTCGTTCGGCCACGGCGGCAGCACCGGCGCCTTCCTCTGGATCGATCCGGCCAGTGATCTGGTGTTCGTGTTCCTCGCCGCCCCGCTGCTGCCCGGCCACGCCGACATCGGCCGGCAGCGCGACGCCCAGCGCGCGCTCAACGCGGTGTACGGGGCCTTGCGGGCGCCGTTTGTTTCCTCCGCAGGACGAGACTCTTCGGTCCGCTCAGAGTGATACGAGTGGTGAAATCACTTCCCTAGCCCGGTCGGCCTAGGATCACTTCTGGAACAGGAACGAGACCAGCCGGGGTGCGGCCTGGGCATCCTCGGCGTGCCACCACTCTTTGAGACTCAGCAGGGTGAGGCCCGCCGCCGTGGCGGCGTCGAGGAAGGCGGAGATGTGATGCACGAACGCGGGGATGGGGACGCGCGCCTGCTGCGGCCCGTAGGCGGCTTTGCTGCCCTGGTATTGCTTGAACGGGTGGAGTTCGGCGACGAAGAACCGGCCCCCCGGCGCCAGGCAGCGCGCCGCTTCGGCGAAGATGAAGTCCAGATCGGCGATATGCTCCAGCACCAGGTTGCAGACGATGAGGTCCACCGACCCGGCGGCCACCGGCCAGGGCTGCGTGAGGTCGGCCACGGCGAAGGCGACGTGGGTGGCAAGCACGCGGGCCTGGGCCTGGCGGATCATACCCTCGGCGAAGTCAAGCGCCAGGACGCGCGCCCCGATCCCGGCCAGGAAGGCGGTGTTCTTGCCGGTGCCGCAGCCCAGTTCCAGGATGCGCGTGGCGGGTAGCGCGGCCAGGGTGGCCCTCGTCACCTGCGCATCGAGGTCGCGGGTCAGGTTGCGGTCGGTGTCATAGGTGGCGGCCCAGGCGTTGTAGGCGTCGCGGATGGTCATGGGCTACTCCACGGCCCGGCATATACACCGGGCGCCTCAGGCGTCCGGCGGCGGATATTTGGCGGCCAGTTTGCGGACGGTGGTGATGTTGCGCATGGTCGCGGGCAGACCGAGGGTCTTTTCCAGCAGCGCGCCCGACACCCGCGAGTCGCTGATGCGGGTGCGGCAGAGCCAGTAGAGTTCGCGCTCGTGGATGTGGAAGTCGTCGGTCGGCGTGCAGAGGGCGGCCACCTTGTGCCGCGCCTGCTCGCCGGGCGGCATGGGCAGAAACGAGACGAACAGCCCGCCCTCGCCCTCCCGGTCCACGTCGGGGAAGGGCTGGTACTGGGCAACGGCGGCGAGTTCGGCGGGGGTGCGCAGGAACGTCGCCACCGCGTAGCCGAGCGCGTCGCGCAGGTGGCGCTCGATGCGCCGTTCCAGGGCCGCGGCGTCCGTCTCCGGCGTGTCGAAGATGACGTTGCCGCTGGCGATGAAGGTCGCCACATTGGCGACGCCGAGATCGGCGAAGTGCCGGCGCAGATCCTCCATCTTGACGACATGCCCGCCCACGTTGATGGCGCGCAGCAAGGCGATATAGCGGGATAGGGCGGAGGGTTGGCCCACAAAAAGCCTCCTGATCGGTCCGCCCGCGCGCACGCGGCGCGGGGCGGCGGGTGGATGTTTCGAACCCCCGTTAGCTTTGGGCGGGGTGGGTGATTTCCATGGCTCCGCGCGCGTCGATCCAGGCCCAGGTGCTCGTATCGGGCGGCTCCAGGCCCAGGGCGGTGATGATCGAGGCGACCTGCGTGCGATGCTCCATCGCGTGACTGGGCGCCTGGACCAGCAGGTCGGCCAACTTGTAGCGTACCGTGCCCTCGTCCCCCGTCTCGACCACCATCGTATCATTGCGCGCCGTCAGGGCCAACTTGAGCAACTCCTCATTGGCCCACTCCACGGCAGCGCGCAGCACGGCGAATCCGGCAAACGCGCCCTGCGGCGGGGGGTGGGCCGGCAACTGGCCGGTGACCCGCGACACATAATCCACTTCCGCGACGACCAGATGCCCAAGCGTCTCGTAGATTGTGCCGTAGCCGCCCACGGTCGTGGAGTTTAGTTGCTCGGTGCTCAGGGCGGCGCAAAAGTCCAGCAGCGTCACGGTGGCCCAGGCGTTGTACTCGAACGTGGCGGCCAGCACGCTGTGGCCGGGTTGCTCCGGCTGGGGTATCGCATAGCTCATTATTCACCTCATTCCGGTTAAGTCAGCCTTGTTCACACTTATCTGAACGAACACCTGGTCTATTCGGGTTCGCGACCACGACTAGGGTGCACTGCCGTCCGCCAGGCGCATCGCCAGGGCGGTTTCCCATTTTGCGGGGTCCGGTTCCTCCTGCGGATCGGTGAGATAGGACTCGAACCGTGCGCCGAACTCGTCGCCGCGCAGGCCGGTGCGGCTGTCCCACACCAGCCCTTGCGCCGCACCCCAGTCGAGCAGCGCCGCCGTGGCCCCGACCAGGCCGGAGTAATCGCCGGTGTAGACTAGCGTGGCATAGCGCCCCGCGGGCAGCACGTCGGCGGTGATGCGATCATCGCCGGTCAGGGCCTGGGCCACCGGCACGCCCACGTCGATCTCCAGTTCGGTCTGCATGTCGATGACGCGGTAGCGAATGAGGGGCGGCCCGGCGGGTGCCACGCCCTGGCGGCCCAGCCAGCCATAGACTTCGCCCCACAGCCCCGGCAGCAGGTGGCCCCAGTTAGGCATGGGCACCCGTGTGCGCACAGCGACGTAGGGTTGCTCGGCGCGCTCCTCGACCTTTGGTTCGCTGATCATGGTATGGCTCCTTTCGTCTGGTGCGGGTGTCACACAGCCTGGTGGCCGGACCCGTCATGTTGTGGGGTAGGGGCCGGTTTGAAACCGGCCTGGTCGCCGTCACACTTGATGCAGGTTGATCAGGTTGCCGCAGCCGTCCTCAAACATGGCGTCGATCCCGCCGTATTCCATCTGCGTCGGCCCGATGCGGAACACCACGCCGTGCTCCTTCATGCGGGCCACGTCCTTCTGGATGTCGTCGGTCATGAAGGAGGTGTACGGTATGCCCGCATCGAACAGGGCCTTCTGAAAGACCGGGGCCGCCGGGTGGCTCATCGGCTCCAGCAGTAGTTCGATACCTTCGGGGCCGTCCGGCGAGACCACCGTGAGCCAGCGCGCATCGGGACCCATGGGCACATCCTGCTTCTTCACAAACCCCAACGCCTCGGTGTAAAACTTCACCGCCTTCTCCTGGTCGTCGACCATAACGCTCGCGAGTCCGATTTTCATGGTGTAGTTGCTCCTTTCCTTCAGCCAACCAGTAACCAGGGCCGCGTCTGCCACCCGCCGGCCCGGCTCCCGCAGGTCCAGGGGCGGCAACGCGCTCTTACTACCGTATGGGTGGGCGGGCAGGCAAAGCGGCAAACGAGTGCTGAGTGCTGAGTGCTGAGTGCTGAGTAGTTTCTTAGATCATCCTGGTCATTCTTCGCTCCGCTCAGCATCTCGTCGCGTGCCCCATCAAGACGAGATTCTTCGCTCTGCTCAGAATGACAAGGAGGCCCGGAAGCCGCACTCCACATGCCACACTCCGCACAGATCCTCCGTCACTCGTCGTCACCCAGCACTCAGCACTCAGCACTCGTTGTATAATAGAGCGGGGCTGTCCGGCCATGCCACCCGCCCGCCCGGCGGGGCCGTTGCCGCACGTATCCGACCGGCGCCCCAGGAGGTTCGGCATCATGACCACTCATCCCGCGACGACCGTACTGGAACGGGTCCGTATGCGCGGGCGGCCCGCCGCCGGCCCCGCCGCCTGCGTGGTGCGCGGCCAGGCGCGCTTCACCGTGCTGACCCCGCGCCTGCTGCGCCTGGAATGGAGCGCGACCGGCGCCTTCGAGGACCGCGGCACCTTCGCCTTCCCCACCCGCTACGGTCCGGTGCCGCCGTTCACCGCCCGCGACGAAGGCGGCACGCTGGTGCTCGACACGGGCGCGCTGACCCTGCGCTACATGCCCGGCGCCGGCCCGTTCACGCCGGAGAACCTGCAAATCGCCTTCACGCTGAACGGCGCGCCACGCACCTGGCAGCCGGAGCAGCCCGACACCGGCAATCTGCGCGGCACCCGGCGCACGCTCGACGGCGCGCCCGGCGACGTGACCCTCGACCCCGGACTCCTGTCGCGCGACGGCTGGACGCTGTTCGACGACAGTCGCGCCGTGCTCTACGACCCGGCGGACGGCTGGGTGCATCCGCAGCGCGCCCACGAGACGCAGGACTGGTACTTCTTCGGCTACGGGCACGACTACCGTGCCGCCCTGGCCGATTATACCCGCTTTGGCGGCGCCGTGCCGCTGATCCCGCGCTTTGTGCTGGGCGCATGGTGGTCGCGCTTCTGGGCCTACAGCGCCGCCGACCTGGAGGCGCTGGTGCAGGACTTCGCCGCCCATGACCTGCCGCTCGACGTGCTGGTCATCGACATGGACTGGCACACGCCGCACGCCTGGACCGGCTACACCTGGAACCGCGAACTATTCCCCGACCCGGCGGGCTTCCTGCGCTGGGTCCACGACCGCGGCCTGCGCGTGACGCTCAACCTGCACCCCGCGGAGGGCGTGCAGCGGTTCGAGGAGATCTACGAGCGCTTCGCCGCCGCGCTGGGCCAGGATACGAGCCAGGGTGCGCCGGTGGCGATGCGCATCAGCGACCCGGAGTTTGTGCGCCATTATTTCGAGCTATTGCATCACCCGATGGAGGAGCAGGGCGTCGATTTCTGGTGGATGGACTGGCAGCAGGGCGACGTGTCGGAGTTGCCGGGCCTCGACCCGCTGGGCTGGATCAACCACCTGCATTTCAACGACTCGCGCCGCCGGGGGCTGCGTCCCATGCTCTACAGCCGCTGGGGCGGGCTGGGCAACCACCGCTACTATATCGGCTTCTCCGGCGATACATTCGCGCTCTGGTCCGCGCTGCAATTCCTGCCCTATTTCACCGCCACGGCCAGCAATGTCTGCTACGGCTGGTGGAGCCACGACATCGGCGGGCACTTCGGGCCGGACGAGCCGGAGTTGTACGCGCGCTGGGTGCAGTTCGGCGCGCTCAGCCCGTGCCTGCGCCTCCATTCGACCAACGACCCGCTGGCCGAGCGGCGGCCCTGGGCCTTCCCCGGCCCCGTGTTCGAGGCGGCCCAGGCGGCGTTCCACTGGCGCTACGCCCTGGTGCCCTACCTTTACACCATGGCCCGCGCGGCGAGCGACACCGGCATCGCGCTCTGCCGCCCGATGTACTACGACTCGCCGGAGGACGGCTCGGCTTACGTGGCGCGCTACCAGTATTACCTGGGGGACGCCATGATCGCCGCGCCCATCGTCCACCCCGCCGAGGCGGCCACCGGCCTGGCCCCCGCCGATGTCTGGCTGCCGGCGGGGACGTGGATCGACTACCAGACCGGCGAGACGTTCGACGGCCCGCGCTGGGTGCGCCTGGTGGGCGACCTGCGGCGGATGCCCATGCTGCTACGCGCGGGCGCGATCTTGCCGCTGGCCGCGCCCGCCCCCACCACCGACGCCATCCCCCAGGATCAACTGATCCTGACCGTCTTCCCCGGCGAGCACGGCACGTTCCGGCTCTACGAGGACGACGGCACGACCGAAGCCTACCTGCAAGGCCAGGCCGAGTGGACGCCCATCGAGATGCAAACGCAGGGCGGGCGGCGTTGCGCGATCACGATTGGCCCGGTGGAGGGCCACTGCGCCGCGCTGCCGCCCACCCGCGCCTATGAGATCCGCCTGGAAGGCACACACGCCCCCGCGACCGTCCACGTGAACGGCGTCGAGCACGAGAACTGGAGCTACGACCCCGAAACCCTGCGCACCACCGTCGCCGTGCCCGCGCAGGACAAGCGCACCCCGCTCACGGTGGTCGTGGAAAGCACGGGCGCGTTGAGCGCGCTGGGGCCGCTGCGCAACACGACCGTGGTGGCCGCCGATGTGGCGCGACTCCTGGCAGCGGCAGTGCCCACAACGGAAGGGCCGGCGCTGCTCGATGCCGTGCTGGCCCTGGACGTGCAGACGCCCGGCTGGGCGGACGCGCTGGCCCGGCTGGGCGGGCCGTTCGCGCAGGTGCGCGAGTATGTCGCGCCGGAGGAAGCGGCGCGCACGCTGGGCACCTTGATCGTGGCCGCGCCCGCCGACGGCAGCGCCTATGATCTCGATCTCACCTGGACGCTGCACGACCAGGGCCGGGCGACGCCCTACCCGGCCCGGCACTCCGGCGCCACGGAGCCGCTGATCCTGGATGCGCCGTTCGCCTTCGGCGGGGCGGCCCGCCCGCTCCGCTGGACGGTCGAGGCGACGATCACCTGGCGCGGGGTCACCTGGACCACCCGGCATCGCAGCGCGTCGCTCTTCCCGTCGATCCCGGCCTGGCAGGCGGCCATCTTCAACCGGGAGCAGCAGCGCGTCGCGCCCGAAGCCGTGGTAGACGCCGCCGGGCGGCTGACGGGCGCCCTGCCCTGGCAGCCCTTCGTGCAAGACGCCGCCGAGGTGCCCGCGCTGACCGCGGCCTACGGCCTGTTCCTGGCCGAACCCGTGCGCGCGCAACTGGAGGCGGGCGACCCCCTGGCCGCCTATGCCGTGACGAGCATCGTCAGCCCCGATGCGCGCGAGGCCGTGATCGGCTTCCGGGCGGGCGGCCCGGTGCGCGTCTTCGTCAACGGCGCGGAGGTTGCGCAAGCGCCGGCCCCCAGCGAAACCGAGCCGATGCACGCGCCGCCAGGGCACATCGCCCGGCGCACGGTGCCGGTCCCGCTGCGCGCCGGGACCAACATGCTCGTCATCCGGTTGGACGCCGACCCGGCGCGCGCCTGGTGGGCCTTTGCCGTGGGCGCGGCTCTGCTCGGTCCTGACGACCTGCCCCTGGCCGGTGTGGAGTATGTGCTACCGCCCATCGCACCGGCCTAGCGAGTGCTGAGTGCTGAGTGCTGAGTGCTGAGTAAGGACGAGGGATGAGGAGTGCATCCCCGCTTGCCGTGTCATTCTGAGCGCAGCGAAGAATCTCGTCTCGTGCGCGTCCACGCCGAGACTCTTCGCTGCGCTCTGAGTAGTCTGTCAACGGTGATCTGTCACCTTGCGCCGTGGCTATCACAGCTTGCCGGAAGGTGACAAATGGCCTGTGACGCTCTACTGAGTGACAGGAATCAATAGATGGAGGCTGCGGGGCCGGCAAGGAGGCGCCATTGGCGATTCGGGGCGTGGTGTTTGACATTGGCGGGGTGCTGGAGCATACGCCGCGCACGGGTTGGGATGCCCGGTGGGAGGCGCGGCTGGGGCTGCCGGCGGGCGACCTGAATACCCGGCTGCGGGACGTGTGGCGCGCGGGCAGCATCGGGACCATCACCGAAGCGGAGGTGGAGGCGCAGGTGGCCGCGACGCTGGGGCTGGACGCCGCGCAGGTGGCCGCCTTCATGGCCGACCTCTGGGACGAGTATTGCGGCACGCTCAACGCGGAATTGACCGCGTATTTTGCCGGGCTGCGCCCGCGCTATCGCACGGCCATCCTGAGCAACAGCTTTGCCGGGGCGCGCGAACATGAGCAGGCCCGCTACGGCTTCGGCGACCTGTGCGACCTGATCATCTACTCGCACGAGGTGGGCCTGGCGAAGCCCGACCCGCGCATCTATGCCCTGACCGCCGCGCGCCTGGGCCTGGCGCCC
>JAICKM010000103.1 GCA_025927935.1 Chloroflexia bacterium
CCAGACTTGCTCCAGCAGCATTTCGTGGGTCAGCACCTTGCCGCGATGGCTGGCGAGCAGCGCCAGCAAGCGATACTCTGTGGGGGTGAGCATCACTTCCACCCCGTCGCGGTAGACGCGCCGCTGGGTGAGATCGACCGTAAGGTTGTCGGCGATGACGACCGTGGCGGGGGCGGGGGTATCGGGCTGGCGCGAGCGGCGCAGCAGCGCCCGCACGCGGGCCGCCAACTCGTCGGCGCCGAAGGGCTTGAGCAGATAATCGTCGGCTCCGGAGTCGAGGCCATGCACGATATCGCTCTCGGCGGCGCGCGCCGTCAGCATCAGGATCGGCACCTGGGATGTGTCGCGGACTTTTTGGGCCACCGTGAAGCCATCCATCTCCGGCATCATCACGTCGAGGACCAGCAAGTCGAGCGACTCGGCCAGCGCCAACTCCAACGCCTGGCGCCCATCCGACGCGGTGATTACCCGGTATCCTTCCAACTCCAGCGTCCGCCGCACGAGCTTCAACATGCGGGGATCGTCCTCCGCAATGAGAATCGTTGCCTGTTTCAACATGGTTGGGGTCTCCTCACTCGGGCTTGATGATTGGCAGGCGCACGGTGAAGGTGGTGCCTGCCCCCGGTGCGCTTTGCACCTCGATCCGCCCGCCGTGCGCATCGACAATGCGCCGGGTAATCGCCAAACCAAGCCCAGTGCCGCCAACGGTGCGCGTCAGGCCGGAGTCGACGCGATGAAATGGCTCGAAAATTCGATCCAGGTGTTCGGACGGGATGCCCGGCCCGCTATCGGCGATGATGACGACGACATCCCCGCCGTCTTCCTCTACATGGACATCGATATGGCCGCCCTTGGGGGTGTACTTGGCGGCGTTGTCGAGCAAGTTCGAGACCACCTGGCGCACCCGCCGCGGATCGGCCAGCACGAGGGGCAGTTGATCGGGAACCGAGAGTCCGAGTTGTTGCTTGCGCCCATTGAGACGAGGCAGGAATCCGTTGGCTTCGTCGCGGATCAACGGGGCCAGGTCCAGCGGTTCGGGTTCCATACTGAGCAGCGCCGCTTCCAGCCGGGACATATTCAGCAGATTGCTGACCAGTTCGGCCAGCCGGTCGCTGGAGTCTTCGATGTCGTGCAAAAACTCCTTCTGCTCTTCAGCGCTGAGCCGTTCGCCGTAGCGCAGCATCGTGCTGGTGAAGCCTTTGATGGCCGCCAGCGGCGTACGCAACTCGTGGGACACCGTCGAGAGCAGTTCCGACTTCAGCCGGTCGGCTTCGCGGGCAGCATGAGCCTCGGCAGCCTCGGCTTCCAATTGTTCGCGCTCGGTCAGGTCGCGCACGACCACCAGGATGCCGGTGACGCGGCCCCGCTCGTCGTGAACCTCACCGGGAGTTAGCCCGGCGTGGAAGGTCGTGCCGTCCCGGCGGCGTAGTGTTACCGAGATCTCGCGCCCGGCGGGGTAGGCGCCGCTGAGAATTTTGCGTAGCTCGGCCCGCGAGGCCGTATCCTCTGCGCCCGGCCAATAGGGGAGCGGCGGTAACTGCCCTTCCAACTCCTCCTGCTGGTAGCCGACCATATCGCAGAAAGCGCGGTTTGCCAGCATATGGCGGCCTTCGGTGTCGACCACGGCCAGGCCCTCGCTCATCGAGTCGATCAGCGACTCCGAGAAGCGGTAGGCGGCCTGCATGGCGTCGTAGAGCGCGGCTTTGTCGAGGGCAATCGCGGCCTGGCTGGCGAGGGGCGCCAGGGCTGCTTCGTCGCCTGAGTGCAGATTAGCGCCCAGAATCACCAGCAGGCCCAGGAGCCGGTCGCGCGCAATCAAGGGCGCGATGACCCCGCGGGTGACGCCGAGCGCTTCGCTGAGGCTTTGCAGCACGTCAGGCGGTGCCGTCGGGAAGCAGATCGCCAGGGCGGGCAGAATGTCGTCGCAGAACTGGACTTCCCGGCTGCGCATCGCCACTTCGAAGACTTCGATTTTGTCCAGCGGCAGGTGCTCGGGCGCCGGCGGTTGGATGCCGGTCGCCACCACGCGGGATGTCTCGCGGGCGGTGAACGAATGGGCAATCACACTTAGCCCGTCGCCGTTTTCGCCGGTGCCGGTCACGACGGCGTGCAAGCCCAGGCTGCGCAGCCCGGCAAAGGTCTGGGCAAAGACTTCGTCGGCATGGCGGGCCGCCTGGATTTGCACGCTGACGTTGTTCAGCGCGTGTACGCGCTCGCTGAGGCGCCGGACGGCCGCCAGGTGTTCGCGGGTTTCTTCATACAGCCGGGCCGTGGTCAGTGCTGAGGCGACCTGGGCCGCCAGGTGGCGTAACAGATCGGGGGTCAGCGGGAGCCAGTTCGGCATGTGCTGAATATTCAGGAAGCCCAGCACGCCCAGCAGCCAACCACGATAGAGCACCGGCACCAGCACCGCCGAGTCGATGCCCCGGTCGCGCCAGGTGCGCTCGCTGGGGGTGGGGGCGGGTTCGTCGGTATCGGCCCAGTAAATGAGGTCGCCCTTGAGGATGGCGGCCATCACGTCCGGCCAGCTTACCTGGGGATCCCAGGTGCCGCGCATATCGGGGGCGCCGGGCCGGTTGCAGGCATGGCGGACATTGGCCGTGCTCAGGTCGCTGCTGTAGACGGCGAAGAAGCAACTGGCGCACGGAATCAGCCGGGCGGCCGTGTCCACCAGTTGCGCCTGCACCTCGTCGTCGCTATGCGCGGAGAGTAGCGCCTCGATAATGCCGTTGAAGGTGGCCTGGAAATGGGCCTCCTGGCGCGACCGCTCCAGCATCCGGGCGTTGGTGATCGCCAGCGCCGCCTGGCGGGCAAACTGTTCGAGCACCCGCATATCCACGGAAGTGAAGGTCTGCGTATTCTCCAGGGACATCACGCCGATGGAGCCGATCGGTCCGAATGGCCCTGTCAGCGGATGCACCAGCGCCAGGTGGATCGGCGGGTTGCCCGACGACTGGGCGCCCTCGCCGGCTTTCCAGAGGGCCGGTTCGCCGGTGACGGTGACGCGGGCGGCCAGGCTGGCGTCCACGGTGTGGACCCGGTCCAGCAACGGTTCCATCCGGTCGCCGCTGACGACCGCCGCGCGGACCGAGCGCCCATCCGGCTCCAATAGGTTGATCGCCACGCCGTCGGCGTTGAACAGGTCACGCGCCCGGTCGGCGATGAGTTGCAGCACGTCGGGTTCGCCCAGGTGGCTGTTGAGGGCCGCGCTGATCTCGCTGACGGCTTCCGCGGCCTCCAACTGGGTGCGCTGCGCCCGCAGTTGGCTGCGCAACTCGGCATTCATGAGCAGTGTGCTGAGCTGCTCGATATAGATCTGGGCCAGGGCGAACATTTCGGGAGCCGGCGCGGCGCGGTCCGCGAATCCAAGCAACACCACGCCGGGCCGCTGGTCATCGTGCGTCAATTGCAGGCGCCACACGGCCGCCAGCCCGCTTCCGGCCAGCGCGGCTCCCACTTCGGGGCCAAAGGCCGCCGGGTCCAGCACCTTGTCGCCCTCCGCCGGATTCCCGCCCACGCCGTCCAGCCAGGTATACGGCAGATCGGCGGGCAGGCCCTGGGTGATCTCGACCGTCCAGGCCCCGCGCGCATCGGCGCGCAAAATGGCGAGTGCCGCCGGCCCGAACAACTGGTGCAAGCCGGTCAGCGCAGCCTCGTGCAAGGCGCTGAGATCTTCGGTGACGGGCAAGCGCGACAGGGCGGCGCGCACCGCGGCGAGCGTCGGCGTGTCGCTCAGCGGGCGGGGAGTCGCCGCGACGGGAGTCTGGGTTGCAGGCGCGATCTGTTTAACCATGTCCTCGATTATAACAACGCAGCCTGCCGGGCGCAAGCGTATAGCGTATATGGTTGAGTTCGCCGGCAAAACGCAGATGCCGCTGCCGGGGGCTTGTGCTATAATGCGCTGTAATTTTCCGTCCGCGCCCCGCGATATGGCTCGCGGCGCCCGCCTTCCAGCCGAAAGGATCTGCCCATGCGTATCCTGCGTGAACCGCAAGTCTTCCTGATCGCTCGCCAGCAGCTTGACGAGGCCGCCATTGACCAGTTTATCAGAGGCGAGGGTATGACCTGGGATACCGATGCGTCCTCTGCCGCCGAGAAGGTAGTCGAGGTGGGCGGGCGGGTCTGCTATATGTCGTTTGGCAAGGGCCGCAAGACCAATCACGAGTATATCGACAATATCCTGGAAGCCAAGCACGGCAGCGTCATCGAGCACGCCACCTGGACCTTTCTCTTCACCGGCGTGTCGCGCAGCCTGACCCATGAACTGATTCGCCACAGAGCCGGCTTCAGTTACTGCTTGACCGGAGACACGCTCATCTATAGTGAGCACATGGCATCCGGCCGGCGCAGTGGGCCAACGAAGCGCACCCTCCGTGAGCTATACGAAATGACCAGAACCCAGCACGGGCGCTCCCGCATCCCTCTGCTGCGGCTCCGTTGTCTCGACGAAACGACAAACACCTTCACGACCGGCGCCGTCCGGTCTGTGGTCTATTCCGGGGTAAAGCCGGTGTTCCGGGTCGAGTTGGAGGATGGCAAGGCGATCACCTGCTCCCGCGATCACCGCTTCTTGACGCCGTCGGGTTGGCTGCCCCTGCATCAAGTGGTCGGCAGCTTAACCTTATCGCCCGGCAATATCGCCCTGGTGGACACGCTGGACACGCCGATTGCCACGAACGGCCGTCCGGCGTATCAGGATTACACGTGGCTGCACGATCATTATGTAGTCCAGAGTCTGGACCAAGCGACGATTGCCTCGCTGGCCGGTGTTTCGCCGCACACCATTCGTGCCTGGGTCCGCAAGCTGAACCTGCAAAAGTCATTGGGTTCGTGGACTAAAGGGGTGGAACCGTGGAACAAGGGCAAACAATATCAAGCAGGCTGGCACCATACAACCGAGACGCGGGTGTGGCTATCAGAGCAAAAGCGAGGGGACAAGAATCCACAATGGCGTAGCGGCATCACTCCGAACGCGATCACCTTGCGGCGGCCCATGAAAGAGCTTCGCCCCCTGGTCTACGAGCGTGACGGCTACCGCTGCCGCCTGTGCGAGACGGTTGGCGGCAGGCTTACCGTCCATCACGTGTTACCGATCTGGCATCGACCGGATCTGCGGGCGGATTTGGACAATCTGGTAACACTGTGCTCCACCTGCCACCGCAAGGTCAACGGCCACGAGGCGGAATATGCCGGACGGTTCGGGGTGCCGGTACAAGAGGTGGCGGAGCTTTGCGCTGCTCCTCAGCCCCGCGGGCGCCGCAGCGTGACCTACAAGTTCCTGCGCATCCAAAGCGTTACCTATGCGGGGAAACAGGACACTTACGATATTGAGATGGTCGGGCCGCACCACAACTTTGTCGCCAACGGGATCGTGACCCATAACAGCCAGCTGAGTCAGCGGTACGTGGATGAGAGCACGGCGGACTTTGTGGAGCCGGAGGCCATTGCCGCCAACCCGGAAGCGCACGCGCTCTTCGAGCAGACGATTGCCGCGGCCCAGGAAGCGTATGTGGCGCTGGTGGAGTTACTCGACAAGCAATTTGTCGATGTGCCGACCAAGACCCTGCGCCGCAAGATGGCCCGCCAGGCGGCGCGCGCCGTGCTGCCCAACGCCACCGAGACCAAGATCGTGGTCACGGCCAACGCCCGCTCCTGGCGCCACTTCATCGAGATGCGCGCCAGCCCTTACTCCGAGCCGGAAATCCGCCGGCTGGCGATCAAGATCTTGCGCGTGTTGCAACAGGAGGCGCCCAATCTCTTCGGCGACTATGAGATCGTAACGGCGGAGGACGGCAGCGAAGTCGCCGTGACGGCACACACCAAGGTGTAAGCGGCCCGGCGGGGATCAGCCGGGCGGGGGACCGGCCAGGTCGAGCAGCACCGCCCAGGCCACCCAGATCACAATCATCAGCATAAAGCCGAATAGCGCCCAGATGGCCGCGACCCACGCGCTTATCGGGCCGCTATCCGGGTGAGCGGCGGCCCAGGCCCGGTAGTCCGCGCGCTGTAAGTACAGAAACAGCCCGGCGTCGCCGAGACTCAAAAGCAGCAGGGTCAGGAAAGTGCGGTTGGCCCAGGCCGGCCCCTGGCTCCAGAGCGCCAGCACGATGGCGGTGGATGCGATGCCGGTCAGTGCGGCAAAGACGGCTTTATCGAGCCGGCCCAGGCGCACCAGGTTGGCGGCAGTGACGAGGCTGCCGGCCAGGGGCAGCAGGAACACGGTGGCCCACCCCGAGGTGATCGGGTGCCAGGGCGTCGCCGGGGCCGTGCGTCTCATGGGCGGCCCCTATCCGCGGCGCTGAGGCGCTGCTGTTCCCAGGCGGCCCAGAGGAGATCTCGGGCGTCGGCCATGGTCGGCGCCACGCGCAGGCCCAGACACCGGGTGCCGGCGAACCAGGAGACGAAGAACCGCGCTTCGGGCGCATCGAGGCTATTCCACCCGGCATGGCGGGGATCGACGTGCTGGACCCCCAGATAGGCTTTAAACCGGGCGGCGGGCAGCAGCAGCTTACCCAGCCGGCGTGTGCGGCCCCAGGGGCAAACCCCGGCGGCGACATAGGCGTCCGGGTCGCTATCCCATGGCGGATTGTAGACGGCGCTCCAGGCAATGGCGCGCTCCAGTTCGTCGCGGTGCATCGCGCCTATTATAATGGCGGAGTGTGTTTTCCGGCAAGATGCGCCTTGGCATAACGCTTGCACTATGGAGACTGCTTATGCCTTGTTTACATAAACCGGAGTCTGAGAAGACTAGCACCTGATATGGCTGAATCCACCACCCCGCGCGCAAGCGCCGGGGATCCATCGATGAGTCTGCGGCCCGTCTTGCAGGCGCTGCTGAGTAACGCGCGCCTTGTCACCGGGGCGCGCGCCGCCGCGCTGGCCGTCCCTGCGGGGCCGGATGGCCGCCTCACGCTGATCAGCGTGGATGGTGACGCCCTCACGGCGGGGGCGACGCTGGACCCGGAGACGATGCCTGGTTTGCGGGTGCTGCCGCTGCCGCCCCCCGCGCCCGACGTTCCGGCGGCCAGGGTGCGCTTGCTCGTGCTGCGCGGCCTGATTTCCAACGAACCCGGCTCGGCCCTGGCCTCGTGTTTGCTCGCGCTGGCCGCGGTCGTCCACGCCATGCAAGTGAGCGAGGCTGCCCGGCGCAGAGACGCCGCCCCGGCGGCGCCTGTATCGCAGGTGGGGTTCGATATTCCCCGCGCGCCGGAGATTGTGCTGGAGCGCACCTTGCAGCGCATCTGCCGCTTGCTCGAAGCCGACCTAGCGAGCGTGGCGATCCGCGACCGGCGCGACGATCTGGTCTGGCGAGGCATGGTAGGCTACCGCAGTCCCATCACCCGCCATTCGCCGGTGGGGCCGGGGGCGGGATTGGCCCAGCGTGTTACCACGACCGGGCAGTTGCACTACCTGCCGGAGGCCGACCCGGCCATTCCCTTGATGATCCAGGAGGGGGTGGAAAGTGCGCTGGGCGTGCCGGTCTGTATTGATGAGCAGCCTATCGGCGCGTTGATTATCGGCTGGCGTCGCCCGCGTGCCGTATCCGGCGAAGAGCAGCGGCTGGTCCTGACCCTCGCCGATCAGGTGGCTGGCGCGGTCGTGCAAACACAGCTATATGAAGAGACCTATCGCCAGCGCAATTTCCTGCAAAGCCTGATCAACCATACCCCGGCGGGCATTGTGGCGTTTACCCTGCCCGATTTTCGCGTGCGGGAAGTGAACCGCTTCTATTTGCAGTTCCTGGATGAACCCTTCCGCAGCGGCACCCGCCCCCTGCAAGGCTTACGGCTCGCCGAGTTTCTGCCTCAGGCGGGCGAGAGCGGTATTCAGGCCATCTTTGATCGCGTTGCAGCCACCGGCGAGCCGTTCACGATCCGGGAGTTCGAGTACCAGGGTTTCAGTCGCGGGACCACCTACTGGAACTGGAGCCTGGTGCCGCTCCAGGACACGCCGGACGAAGCGCTGACGGGCTTGCTGTTGCTGGTGGTGGAAAGCACCGAGCAGGTGCTGGCCCGGCGGCGGCTCGCCGCGGCCCTGGGCCGCGCCCGCGACCAGGCCGGCGAACTCGAAGCGGTGATCCAGCAGATGGTCGAAGGGGTGGCGATCTGCGACGCGGCGGGCAATCTCACGAAAATCAACCCCGCCGGGGTCGCCATGCTGGGCCGGGGCGTGATCGCCCGCGAACCGGGCGTCGATTATGCTGAACGGTACCAGTTGTACGATACCGGCGGCAACCTGTTCCCAATGGCGGATCTGCCCACCGAGCGTGCCCGCCGGGGCGAGACCGTGCTCGGCCAGGATATGCTGGTGCGCGCGCCCGACGGCCGGGAACGCATCATCAGCGTCAGCGCTGCGCCGCTCATGGATGAGTCCAATAATATCAGCGGCGCGGTCGCGGTCTTCCACGATGTGACCAAGGCGCGCGAGGTCGAGCGCCTGAAGGACGACTTCCTGGCTATTGTCAGCCACGAGCTACGCACGCCGCTGGCCGCGATCCTGGGCTATACCGATATCATGCTGCGCGGGTTGGGCGGGCCGCTCACGCCCAAACAGGAGCAAAATCAGCAATCGATCAAATCGAACGCGACCCGTTTGCTGGCCCTGATCAACGATCTGTTGGATGTCTCGAAACTGGAGGCGCATGGCATCACCCTCAACGCCGATGCCGTGCCCTTGCAGCACCTGATCCCCAAGGCGGTAGCCTGGGTGCAGGTGCTTGCCTCGGCGCGCGGTGTAAATGTGGAACACCGGGTTCCCGCCAACCTGCCGCCCGTCTGGGGGGATGCGGATCGCTTGCACCAGGTGCTCACCAACCTGCTCTCCAACGCGATCAAGTTCACTCCGGCGGGGGGCACCGTGGTCGTGCAGGCGCGCAACAGCATCCTGCCCGCCGATGCGCCGCCCGACAGCCCGGATTCGGCGTTTGCCCCCCCGGTGGGCGAGAGCATCCTGGTGAGCGTGCAAGATACCGGCGTCGGCTTGCCGGGCGAGGAACTGGCCCGCATCTGGGATCGCTTTTATCAGGCCGACTCGACCACCAGCCGGCGCTATGGCGGCACCGGCCTGGGCCTGACCATCGTCAAGAACCTGGTGGAGTTGCACGGCGGCCAGGTCTGGGCCACCAGCGCCGGGGCCGGCAAGGGCAGCACGTTCCACTTCCGGCTGCCCCTGGCGCCCGACACCGCGCCGACCGATCCGCCGGAGGATATGGCGGCCGCCGCAAGTTCCGGCGCGGAGCCGGCGGACGCGAACGGCGCCCCGGCGGCGGCGCCGCTGATCCTGGTCATCGAAGACAACGCCGACCTGGCGTCGATCATGCGCACCATGCTCGACGCCGCGGGCTATCGGGTGGCGCTGGCGCAGGATGGCCCGACCGGCATCGACCAGGCCCGGCGCTTGCAGCCTGCGGCGATCATGCTTGATGTGATCTTGCCGCGGGCAAACGGCTGGGAGGTGTTGCAACAGCTTAAGCACGACCCGCGCACCGCCCCCATCCCCGTGATCGTCGTGTCGATCCTGGAACACCACCGGCTGGGTCTGATGCTCGGCGCCACCGAGTACCTCGTGAAGCCCTTCGACCGCGACCGTCTCGTCAATACGCTACGCAATCTCACCGGGCGCGGCCTCGCGAGTCCCCGTGTGCTGGTGGTCGACGACGCGCCGAGCCTGCGCGATCTGCTCAAGACCATGCTCAGCGACGCCGGGTACACCGTTGCTACTGCGGAGGATGGCCTGGCCGCCCTGGATCGCATCGCCGAGGCCCCGCCCGATCTGCTGATTCTCGATTTGATGATGCCGCGGCTCGACGGCTTCGCCGTCCTCGAATGGGTGCGCGCCCACACCAACCCGCAGATCCGCGAACTCCCCGTGGTCCTGGTCAGCGCCAAGGATCTGACCGCGGAGGAGCGCGCGCAGTTAGCCGACGCGACGCAAGCGCTGATTCCCAAGGTGGGCATGTCGCTCGGCGAACTGTTGCGCGTCGTAAAGGAGACTCTAGAAAAACTCAATGTCCCAACCGCAGACCACGATCATCCTGGTACGCCATGCTGATGTCCACAACCCGAACGATATTGTCTACGGGCGCCTGCCCCGCTTCCGCCTGAGCACCCTGGGTGAAGCCGAAGCCCGCCGCACTGCCGCGGTGTTGCGCGACACGCCGCTGGCCGCCGTCTACAGCAGCCCGCAACTGCGCGCCCGGCAAACAGCCCGGATCATTGCCGAGCAACATCCGGGGCTGGCGGTGCATGTCTCGCGGCTGCTGGCCGAAGTGCTCACCGGCTGGCAGGGGGTGCCGAACGCGGAGATGGCCGCGGGCGGGTTCAACTTCTACGACCCGCTGCACCACCCCGACGATGAGTCGCTGGAGGATATCGCCCGCCGGTTGGTGCGCTGGATCGCGCTGATGCTGCGGCGGCACCCCGGCACGGTGGTGGCCGGCGTGAGCCACGGCGACCCGCTGATGATCGCCCGCCTGCTCTTTAGCGGCCAGGCGCTCACGCTGGAGAATCTGCGGCGCCAGGAGGACTATCCGGCGAAGGGATCGATCACGCGTCTGGTATTCGAGGGAGTGGGGGATCCGACGACGCTGCCGGTACAGGTCCTTTGCGCGGACCCGAACCAGGCCGCGCGGGACGCGCCCGCAGGCGACCAGTGGGTGGCGCGGGCCTACGCGGGCGCCCGCCAGGAGTCCTGAACCCGCGCGGGGGCGGCGCGCTTACCCGGCGTTCGCGCCGGTGAGCGGCACGGCCACGATGATCCGGCTGCCCTGGCCGGGGGCGCTTTCCACGGTCAGGTGCCCGCCAAGGGCGCTGGCTCGCTCGCGCATGCTGGTCAGGCCCAGACCGCGCCCGCCGGTGCCGCCGATCGCGCGGCTCGGCTCGAAGCCCTGCCCGTCGTCTTCCACGGTGAGCACCACGCCCGGCCCGCGATTGCCGTCGACCGCGCCGGCGCGCGTGAGGCATACCCGCGCTTGCTGGGCCTGGGCGTGCTTGATCACGTTGTGCAGCGCCTCTTGCGCGATCCGGTAGAGGGCATCTTCCACGGATGTCGGCAGGCTGCCCAGGTCGGGATCGACCTCGACCTCGATCGGCAGCGCCAGTTGTTGCCCGACCGTCTCGGCGTGCCGCCGCAACGCCGGCCCCAGCCCGGAGTCGCCGAGTGTAGTGGGCCGCAGTTGGGCCAGCAAGGCCCGCATCTCGTTGAGCGCCGTGCCCGCAGTACTCTTGAGCCGGTCCAGGTAGGTGTTCACCCGGCTGGGGTCGCGCTCTACCATAGCCTGCGCTGCCTCGGCCATCAGCGTCACCGTGAACAGCGACTGGGTTACGGAGTCGTGGAGTTCGCGGGCCAGGTGCTGGCGCTCTTCCAGCGCAGCGACCTGGCGCGCCTCGGCATAGAGCCGCGAGTTCTCGATGGCGAGGGCCAGTTGTTCGCAGATGCCGCGCAGGGTAGCGTCCTCCAGCCGCGCCTGGACCTCGGCTTCACGGATGGGGCGCAAAATGCCCAACTCCAGCATGCCCAACGTCTGGGCATGGACCTGGATCGGTAGCGCGATGCGCGTCTCGTGCCCGGCCCGCCGGCTACTGGTGGCGGCATCTGTACGCCCGCGCGTGGATCGGGTGCGGGGGGATGGCCCCCCTTTGGCGGGCGCCTCAGCATCCGGTGACGCGCCCAGTTCGAAGGCGTGGGGCCGGCCCGCCAGGAGCGCGGGGGTGATCGGGCCGTACACCTGGTTATCCTGGGGGATACGCCAATTGGTGCCGGCCGTCGCGGGACTCTCCGGCCCGCGGCAGAGCACCAGATCCCAGGTGCGCGTTAGGCCATTCCAGAGGCGCACCGCGACCGTATCCCAGCCCGTTACATCCAGCACGGCGCCCGCCGCCAGGTCCAGCATCGTGTTCAAGTCGAGCGAGCGGTTGAGCGCCGTCGCCACGGCATTGATCCCGGCCAGTTCACGGGTGCGCCGTTCCAGGTCTTTGGCCTCGGTGATGTCGTGGTAGACGACCAGGCGGCCCAGAATGGCGCCGCTGTCGTCGCGCACGGGCCGGACAGTGCGCTGCAAGACGCGCCGGCGGGGCTGGGACAGGACACATTCCTCGGCGTACATCGCATCGGGCGGCGCGGAGCGGAACCTTGCGACGAATGATCCCGGCTGGACCGGGTCGACAAACACCCCGGCCACCAGGGCGGCGACTTCTTCCGGCGTCTTGCCCAGCAGCGCGCCGGGGAGCAGGCTGTACTGTTCGTGGACCGCGAGGTTGCCCAGTTCGACGCGTAGCTCGTTGTTGTAGAACAGGACACCATCCGCTGTGGATTCGAGCACGGCTTCCAGGTGGCTGCGCGCCGTCTGCACGTCGTCCAGCAGGCGCGCGTTCTGCACGGCCGTGGCTAGCTGTTCGCCGATTGCCAGCAGCGTCGTATCGCGCAGCATTTCGGCGGTGACTTTGCCGCTGGCGCCCGCGCGGCTGCCCAGCAGCAGCAGCCCTAGCACCGGCGGCTCGCCCGCCTGCCGGTTGGCGCCCCGCAGGGCCCCGGCCGCCCCCGCGCGCAGGGGGAAAATCACCAGACGGTGGATGCCCTCGTCCAGGTACCGTTGCAGCGCGGCCACTTCGTCCGCCGCCAGCGTGGCGACATCGACCGCGACGGGCCGCCCGTTCGCCAGCGCCTGGGTGATGAAGGGCTGGAGCGGGCTATCCGCGTCGCCGATATCGCCGCCGGGCGCCGATTGGCCGGCGGCCTCCGGTGGCGCGCTGGTGCCTCCGGCATAGCGGTGCAACGCGACTTCCCACTGGCCGCCCGGCCCGCGTAGGGACACCGTCGCCATGTCCCACCCGGTCACGCGCAGCAGCATATCGGCGCCCTGGGCCAGCACTGTCGGCAGATCCAGCGAGCGATTCACCGCGCTGGCGACCTTGTTCAGGTCCGACAATTCCTGCGTGGTGCGCAGCAGGTCCTGGGCCGTCTCGCTGACCAGTTGGACCAGGCCCGCGTTTTCGATGGCGACGGCGCACAGCCCGGCGATGGCTTCGAGCAGGCGAGCGTCGTCGGCGCTGAAGGGTCGCGTGCGGCTGTTGGCGATGATGCCGATCAGCCGCTCGCCGATCAGCATGGGCACGCCGATCCAGGCTTGCGGCACTTCGCTCGCCGGATGATCGGGCGGCAGCAAGCCGCGCTCTTTCTTGGCGGCAATATAATCGCTGACACGCAGCAAGCGCCGGGTGTGTAATACTTCGGTGTTCAGCCCCGGCTCGACGGGCAGGGTCTTGCCGTGCGGCACGATCTGTTCGCCCTGGTAGAACCAGAGCACGGCCTGGACGGTATCGCCGTCGGTGTAGCGCCCGATCCAGAAGTTCTCGGTTTCCAGCACCCGCGAGCACTGTTCGTAGATCACCCAGTAGAGCTTGTC
>JAICKM010000423.1 GCA_025927935.1 Chloroflexia bacterium
CGCGGCGTCGCGCTGCCGCCGCCCTGTAGGCGTGCCCAGGCGGGCAGGTAGAGCGCCCCGGCCAGTTCGGTGCAAAGGATTAGTCCACCCAGCGCCAGCGTTATGTAAAGCCCCATTGCGATCAGGGCCAGGCCCGGCGCGCCAGGGGCTGCTGCCACGCCGCGCGCCGCGATGAACGGCGGCACCGGCAAGTCCAGCAGCGCGCGCCCCATAGCAGGCAGGTCAGCCCTCCCCTCCCCCGCGCCGGCGGCCAGACGGCCCAGCAGCGCGCACCCGCCGAGCAGCACCAGCACGCCGCCACCCAGCACCCCACGCAAGCCGCGCACCGGCCCCCAGCGGGCCAGCAGCACCACGACCAGCGCGGCGACCCAGGTGGTGAGCAGTGGAGTTGCCAGCGCGGCCAGGATCGCCAGCAGCGTGTAGAACGGGCCAAGGTCCAGGTTGTTGCCGAAGGCGACCAGCGGAGCGGCCATGCCCAGCACCGGCAGGGCGGCCCCGCGCGCCAGCCCGGCGAGCAGCTTGCTGAGGAACACGGCGCGCGGGTCCACCGGCGCGCTCAGCAAGAGGGCGAGATCGCGGTCGAAAAAAAGCGCGCCCGCTGCGCTGCGGAAGGCCAGCAACAGCAGCAGCAGCGCGCCCAGGCCCAGCACCACCGCCGGGAAGAGGCGGGGCACATCGGCCTCCGGGAAGCGCCCCGCCGCGCCCGCCGCGAAGGAGCCGGCGATGCTGCCCGCCAGGATCACGGCCAGCACCAGCACCGCGGCGAAGATCACCCCGCCCGCGCGGTCCGCCGGGCCGAGCGTGTGGCGGAAGGTGTTCAGCGCGCCGCGGCCCTGGAGGCGCAGCAGCAGCCACGTCTGGCCCGCCATCGGAGTCAGGCGGGTTGCAGGACGGCGCAGCTTTCAACGGCGCGGTCGGCGATCAGGCGGGCAATCGCCAGCGACGAGGTAGCCGCGGGCGACGGCGCGTTGCGCACATGGACCATGTTATCGGCGGCGTAGACCAGGAAGTCGTCGGCCAGCACGCCGTCAGCGGTCACGGCCTGGGCGCGCACGCCCGCCGGCCCCGGCACCACATCGCTGCTGTTCAACTCCGGCACGTAGCGCTGGAGCGCGCGCACAAAGGCCGACTTCACGAAGTCGCGGTACATCTCGTCCACGCCGACGCGCCAGTATTCGCGGGCCATGCGCCAGAAGCCGGGATACGTCACCAGCCCGGCCAGTTCGGGGATGTTCACATCCACCCGGCGATAGCCCTCGCGGGCGAAGGCCAGCACCGCGTTCGGCCCGGCCCAGACCTCGCCGTCGATCCGCTTGGTGAAATGCACGCCCAGGAACGGCAGCGCCGGGTCGGGCACCGGGTAGATGAGGCCGCGGCAGAGATAGCGCTTGTCGGGCCGCAGCACATAGTAGTCGCCGCGGAACGGCACGATCTGCACGTCGCGCGGGGCGCCGGCCATGACCGCCAGTTGGTCCGATTGCAACCCGCCGCAGCTAATCAGGCTGCGCGCGGTCAGCCCGCCGCGCGTGGTGCGCAGGCGGATGCCCTCCGGCAGTACCCGGATACCCGTCACTTCGCAGTCCGTGACCACGGCCCCGCCCGCTTTGCGAATATCGGCGGCATAGGCGCGCGCCACCTGGCGGAAGTCCACGATGGCCGTGTTGGGCGAGTAGACGGCGGCCACCCCGGCAGCGTGGGGTTCGATCTCGCGCAGGCGCTCTGGCCCGATGCGCTCCAGGCCCGGCACGCCGTTGGCCTCGCCACGCGCATAGAGGTCGTCCAGGCGCGGGATCTCATCCTCGTTGGTGGCGACGATGACCTTGCCGCAACGGTCCACGGCGATGCCGTGTTCCTCGCAGTAGTCGAACAGCATACGCACGCCCGTCGTGCAGAGCGTCGCCTTCAACGAGCCGGGCTTGTAGTAAATGCCGGCGTGCATCACCCCGCTGTTGTGCCCCGTCTGCTGATCGGCGATCTGCCGGTCCTTCTCCAGCACCGCCAGGCGCAGGTGCGGATAGCGGATCAACAGTTCGCGCGCCGTAGCCAGCCCGACAATGCCGGCGCCGACGATAATCACATCCCACGGTCGTTTGCTCATGCTTTGTTCCTCGTACTGGTGGAACCCGGCGGCGCGCTCACTGCGCGGCAGCCGCGGTCCCCTCGCCGCGGGCCAGGTCGGCCACGACACGGAAATAATAGGCCATGCGGTTCTGGATACCGCCGAGTCCCTGTTTGCCCTGATACGTATGCACCCGCCGCCGCGCTTCGTGCAGGCAGGCGACAAAGCTGTCTTCCACCAACGCGCTTTGTTGCCAGAGCCGCAGCGCCTGGGTCACATTGGCCGGGCCATGCATCGGGTCGCCCAGTTCGCGGGAATGGTCGATGATGATGCCCGCGATATACGGAGAATACGGCGGCGCACTCGTCGTGTCTTTCGCGAATTGGGGTGCGGCCCGATTCGAATCGTCGTTGGACTCTGTTTCTTGGTCTGTTTGTTGTGAGTCGGATTCCCCAACCACCTCCGGCGGATTATCCAACCACCCTGGTCCAATTTTCCGACCACCCTGGTCTAATTTTCCAACTACCCCTTTCCGACCACCCTGGTCTGATTTTCCAACCACCTCCGGCAGATAATCCTGGTCTAATTTTCCAACTACCTCCCGCGCCGTCTGTGACGCGACTTCGACCGTGGTCGCGGGCGGCGTTTTGGGCACCAGGGCGACAGCGCGTTCGCGGCCCCGGCGGGTGGGCGAATTGGCGGAAGAAGGCGGCGCGGGCGGCGGCGTGGCGGCTGCTTCGTCGCGCCAGCGCAGGGCATAGGTCGAGGTGAGCGCGGCGCCCTGCTCGTCGGCAGCGCGCACGACGATGATCAGCCCGCGCGCCTCCAGGCTTGCCAGCGCGGCGACCACGGTGGAGCGATTGAGGCCGGTGCCGCCGTCGAGCACGCGGCCATCGCGGGTGGTGATGCCGTTGACCATCTGCGACAGCGAGATGGCGTCGGCGTCTTTCTTAAAGCCCAGAGTTCGTCGCACGATATAGAGCAGGCACTTCAGCTCGGCGCCCGACAGCACGGCAAGCCATTCGTCGAACAGCTCATCGGGCACGGGCGTGGTCGTGGGCCGGCGGAACCCAGGGGCGCGCGCCACCTCGGCGGGTGGTCCGGTCCTGGCGCGGGGCATGGCAGTCCTTTGGCTCTTGACAGGACCGCGCGGATTTGCTATGATGGGGCTACATAAGCAGCCCGCAGGGTTTCCGCGAGGAGTCCTGTCCGGTTCGGAAATAGAGTCGTCCTGAGGCTTTGGTAGGCAGACGGGGCGGCTCTATTTTTTTGTGTTCAATTGTCGAGCGAGGCGGGCACCGTCACTCACCGGTACGCGGGGGACAGGGATACCCCTGAGTCGCGTTAGCCCCTCACTCTTGAATCAGATTATATACCAGGTTTTCTATTTGTCAAGAGGTTTTAGCGATCAATTTGATCTATGAATTACTGTCCTTGATCTCCACAAAGTGCAGCGTAGTACAATCGCGGCGGTTTTCTAGACACGGTATGACAAAATATTGCGTTATCGATATTGACAACGCGGGTGAGAAGTGCTAGAATGACCTTTAGTGTAGTACCCGCGCGTACAACGCAGGTTTCACCTGTCGCCGGAACCCGCTTTGCACTTAGAGAGAAAGGACCTCCCATGGCTGGAGAATGGCTGTCCGTCGACGAAGTTGCGCGTGAGTTGGATCTTCACCGCAAGACCGTCGAGCGCTATATTCAGAAAGGCGAGCTAAAAGCCTCAAAGGTGGGGCCGCAGTATCGCATTCGCCGGGCTGACCTGGCCCGCTTCCTGGGCGCCGACCAGGCCGCGCCACCCTGCCAGGTCATCGCCATTGCCAACCATAAGGGCGGGGTCGGCAAATCGACCACGGCGCTTAACCTAGGCGCGGCCCTGGCCGAGATGCGCCGCCGGGTGCTGGTGGTGGACCTCGACCCGCAAGCCTCGCTGACCCTCCATCTCGGCTTCATGCCCGACCGCATCGATAATACCATTTATCAGGGATTATTGGCGGCGAGCCGGCGTATGCCCTACAATTATCGCCGCCTGATCCTGGATGTGGGCAACGGCCTGAGCTTGTTGCCGTCGAACCTCGAACTCTCGCAGGCGGATATGACGCTGGTGGGAATGCTGCAACGGGAGAACCTGTTGCAGGTGGTGCTCGAAGAAGTGCGCGACGACTACGATTTCATCATCGTGGACTGCTCACCGTCGCTCGGCATTCTGACCGTGAACGCGCTGACCGCCGCCGACTGGGTGGTGGTGCCGGTTGAGGCCGAATATCTGGCGATCCGCGGCATCACGCTGCTGCTGGACACTATCGAACAGGTCTCGCGCACGGCCAATCGCGATCTCCAGGTGGCCGGTATCGTGATCACGCAACTGGACACGCGGGCCAACCTGACCCGGCGGCTGACCGACACGCTGCGCGAAGCCTACAGCGGCGATATTCGTGTGTTCGACACGACGATCCCGAAGGCCATCCGTGTGGTCGAAAGCTCCACTATGGGCAAATCGGTGATCGCTTTCGATCCCGAAAGTCCGCCCGCACGCGCCTATCGCAAGCTGGCGCGCGAAATCCTGGGCGTGATGGGTCTGTTAGAGGGGTCGGTGGTCGAGGAAGCGGTTGAGGATGCCGAGCCGGAACCTGCGGCTGCCGCCAACGGCGCCGCCGATGCCTCTTTAGAGGCAGTACCAGCGCCGCCGCGTCCACGGGGCCGGCGCCCGCGCACGGGGGTGACACATGCCTAAGCGTCCCGTTGACGTGTCCACGGCGATGCTCCGCCCGGACCGCAGTCAGCCCGCCACCGAGCGTGGCGCGGACATCAGCGCCTATTTCACACAGCAGAATGTTGTGTCCAGCTATGTGCCCGTCGAGTTGCTGCACCCCAACCCCTACCAGCCGCGCAAGGACTTTCGCGCCGAGGAACTGGACGAGCTGGCGACCTCCATGCAGCAACTCGGCTTCTTTGGCACGCTGCTGGCCCGCCCTACGCCCGAAGGCGGGCAAGGCTACGAGATCGCCTACGGGGAGCGCCGTTTACGGGCGGCGGCCATCGCCGGTCTCGCCCAGATTCCGGTCTATGTGCGCGAACTGAGCGACCAGCAGATGCTCGAAATCGCCATGGCCGAGAACATTCTGCGCGCCGATCTGAACCCGCTGGAGGAAGCGCAGGGCCTGGAGGAGATGCGCCGCACCTTCGGCCTCTCGATTCGCGAACTGGCGGTGCGGCTGGGCAAGGGCAAGGGCTATGTCGAGAAGCGCCTGTTCCTGCTGCGCGCGCCCGACGATGTGCAGGCGATGATCGCCCGGCACCCCGAAACGGTGCGCGCCGCCCGCCCGTTGGCGAGCATCGACGATCTGGAATTGCGCGCGCAGTTAATTGAGGAAGTGGCAAGCGGGCGGCTCGCCAGCGATGACATTGAGGACCGCGCCCTCCAACTACAGTACGAAGTGGAGCATCCGGGAGCCGCCGGTGCGCGGGGCGCGGTGTCTCCCGTGGGAGACAGTGCAGATGTGGCGGCGCCCGCGGAAGCACGGGCTACGAACAATCTGCGCGGCGCGGTGTCTCCCGTGGGAGACAGCGATACTGCTGACGACGGTACGGCCACCTACCTGAAGCGCGACCGCCTCAGCATCGGCTACCGGGCCTTGACTGGCTTCTTCGGCACGCGTCGCGTCACCTATGACGAGGACACGGCCTCCAAGGTCCGCTCCATCCGCGAGTTGTGCGACCGCTACTTACAGATGTGGGAAGCCCGCGGTGAACATTAGCCGCTCGGCCCGGTTTTGCCGCCATCCCCTGAGTCCTTGGCTCAGGGGATTTTCTTTGTGGCTCCGCCCCGCCTGGTCCTACCATGAACCGTCCCATCGCTCAGAATCCCGGTGTTTCCCCAATGAGACGAGACTCTTCGCTACGCTCAGAGTGACAAGGGCTAAGCGCACCGGCTTGCATGTGCCAGGGCGTTAGGTTACGGATGCCAGGGTTGCAGGGTTGCGAGGGGTAGAGGCAGGTGTGCGCCGCAGAGTATGCCCGCGTGTTTGTCATTCTGAGCGCAGCGAAGAATCTCGGTCTCAGCGCGTGTATATACTTGTCATTCTGAGCGCAGCGAGGAAGCTCCGTCTCGTAGCGCAACAGCCGAGAACCTTCGCCACGCTACATCGAAAACAGGCAGGGCGCATGAGGCGCAAGGCGGGTTTGAAACCC
>JAICKM010000242.1 GCA_025927935.1 Chloroflexia bacterium
GTAGCGGAAGCTGCGGCTGGATCACCTCCTTTCTAGGGAGCGACTGGCGAGCGGACCCCGCAGGGGCAGCGCAACCAGGATCCCAGCTCGATCGGCCTTTCTCCAGAGAGGTCGTCAGGCAAAATCCAGGTTCAACCCGGACCTGGTCCATGGGGCAGCGGTAGGGGAAACGGTAAAGGCAAGCGTGGGAAGGCGGCTGGGGTCATGATGTTGGAGGTACACTACTCACCACTCTCCTGTTGTTAAGGACCACAATAACGGGCGTGTAGCTCAGTTGGTTAGAGCGCGTTCCTGATAAGAACGAGGTCCGTGGTTCGAGCCCACGCTCGCCCACCCCGTATGATGGAAGCAGAGAGACTGGCTGACAAGCGAGACTCCTGCTTCCATTTTGTTTCCTGGAGTTCCATGGGGATGTAGCTCAGTTGGAAGAGCACCTCCTTTGCACGGAGGGGGTCAGGAGTTCGAGTCTCCTCATCTCCACTAATTTGTAGGCCGGGCGCATAGCGCCCGGCCTATTTTTGTGCCCGAATCCGCCGTCCGCCAACGGGTGCACCTGTGAAATCCCCTACCCTGTTGGCCGGTGCGGGAAGGACGTGTGCGGCTGCGGTTGCTTGAGAGTGGCGCGGCTTGACAGCCCAGGTGGGCTTTGCTATAGTGAGCCTCAACATTCTTGCCCCGCCTCGCCGCCAACCCACCTGTGTGTAGTGAAGGGACGGCACACCCATGACCCACCACCCGCACCACCATTTCGCCGCCCCGCCCGATGCGGGGGGGGCAGATAACCGCGATCTGATTGCGCCCAGCGACCCGCTGCCGCCGGTGCCCCCGCAAGTAGAGGTCGTCGAAGAGCCGGCCGGGGGGCCACCTGTCGCGGAACCGGACCCCACCTATGCCGGGGCCGATACACGGGACATCAGCGGGGCGCGGCCTGTACTGGCCTTCTTCTACCCCTGGTATGCGGAGACCGCGTGGACGCAGCCGCCAATGAGCGACCTCCCGCCGGAGCATTATCTGTCGGACGACGAGCCGGTAATGCGGCGCCAAGTGAGCCAGGCACAGAACGCGAAGATCGACGGCTTCGTATCGTCCTGGGCGGGCATCGGGTCGGATACGGACAAGAACTTTGCCCGGCTGCTCGGCCGCTGCCCACAGGGCTTCTTCGCCTGCCCCTACTTCGAGACGGCACTGATCAGGGACGACGGTCGTGACCTGCTGCAAGAGTTAATCCGCTTGCGCGACACGTATATGGACCACCCCCGCTTTTTCAAGCTCGCCGGGCGGCCGGTCGTCTTCTTCTGGGCGCCCAAGGCCATCGGCGCGCCCGCGGGGCAAACGTCGGTGCAAGCCTGGCGGGCCATTCGCCAGGCGGTCGATCCGGACGGCGCCCAATTCTGGAATGTGGAGACGAAAGATCCCGAACCCTGGTTTGAGGCATTCGACGGCTTCCACCTGTTCAGCGCCGCGGATTGGGCGGCGCCCACGGCCAATGATTTCGAGCCGCTGTTGCGCACCAACGTAGCCTTTCGCCAGCGGACCGACGGCTATAACCGGCGGCATAACTCCGGACGAGTGTTCACCGCGGGTGTGCGCCCCGGCTATAATGATGTGATTATCCGCGCGCAGCAGCGGCTCAAAGACCCCAGCGTGCCGGAGGGCTACGTGCGCGACCGCGCGGGCGGTCGCTACTACCTGATGAGCGGCAAGGCGGCGGCGGAAAGCCAGCCGGATGGGATCGCCATTGTCAGCTTCAACGAGTGGTTCGAGGGTTCCCAGATTGAGCCGAGCGTCACCTATGGCGATCTTTACCTGGCGCTGACACCGCAGATTGTCGCCGAGTACCGCGCGGTGCAGGGGCCTCTCCCCGCCGTGATCTGGCCGCCCGACGTGCGCTATTTTCCGGAGACCGGCCATATTTTGCAACGCGGGTTCCTCGCCTACTGGAACCAGCCCGGCAACGGGAAGAAACTGGGCGCGCCTGTCACCGACGAAATCGGGCAGACGTTGAACGGCCAAGCCTATGTGGTGCAGTATTTCCTCAACGGCTTCCGGCTGCAATGGAACACCAATGGCAAGGAGCCGACGCGCCTGGTCACGTTGGGGCCGAACGATTGGAACCGCGAACCGCAGTGATCGGCCGGTTCCCGTGTAACCTCGACTGATTTTTGCACGTACATATAGCAGATAGCAGACAACGCAACTGCTTCGTGCAAGCGCCCGGCGCACCGGGTTCCAAGCGTCAATTACCGCCCGGCCGGATGCCGGCTTCTGATCAAGGAGGGAGCACTTCATGGACGAGACGAACAAGCTGGGGGGCAATACGGATCCCCAGCGCCAGGGTTATCCCAGCCGCGAGGGTGGGACACCCGGCGAGGGCGCGGGTTACACCCAGCCCTACGGCAATGCCGGGTCCGGCAACAGCGACTCGATGACGCGGCGCATGGATGCGACCCCGCCGGTGCCGCCACCCGCGGGCCAGGGCCAGTACACGCCACCGGCGAGCGGGCAGCAGCCCTACTACACGCCGCCCGCGCCGCAGTACGCGCCGCCGCAGCCCGCCCAACCCTATCCGCAGCAGTACACACCGCCGCAACCCGCCCAACCCTATCCGCAGTATACGCCGCCGCAGCCGGTCCAGCCCTACCAGCAGCCGGTCCAGGGCACGTACTACGCGGGTGGTGCGAGTTCCGCGCTCAGCGGGTATGCCGCCAATCCGCCGGTCCGAGACGCGAATATCGCTATGTTGATCGAGATTGTGCTCGGCATCTTCGGGTTCCTGGGTGTCGGCCATATCCTGGCCGGGCGGGTCGTGCCGGGCATCGTGCTGCTTGTTAGCTGGTGGATCGCCATCGCGCTTGGCTGGACCGTGGGCGTCCTCATTGCCGTGCTGACCCTGGGCCTGGGGCTGTGCCTGGCCCCGATCTTCTGGCTCGGCGTGCCGATTGCCTCCGGCATCTGGCTGCGCAATGAGATGCTGAAGCAGCCCGGCTTCCGCCCGTAACAGCCGCCAGCGCATGAACAATGAGGGTGGGTCTACGTAGACCCACCCTCACTTGCTTTCCCACTCAGGCAGGGAAACTACATCGTCGACGCCCGCGGAATGGGCGACCAACGCCGATCTGTGTGCTATCCGGCGACGGGCCGGGCATCGTTGCAGCAAACCCTCGTTACCCGGCTATCATATTATGTCAAGTCAATGATAACCCTGCTCCGGCGTTATTGACAGGGCCGCGCCGCCGTTGCTATAATCCACCAGCAACGGTGGAGACGAGGTGTGTTTATGAGCGAGGACAGCCGGATCATTCGCGGGGCGCCGCGCTACATTCGGGGGGCGGCGGCGGGGCCTGCCGGAGTCATTACGCTGATACCGGAAGCCAGGCTCAGCGCGGATGGACGCACGGCTGAGCCGGTCGCCGTCATCGAACTCCTACCCGATGGGGTGCGCCGGCATCCCATCACTCCGCTCGCGCGCAGCGGGATGGGGCGGCCGGCGTTGATCGCGTTGCTGGCGCCGCTGCTCGCCACTGTGCTGGATCGCTGGTGGCAGGCCCGTCACACCGTGGGTACGAGCGGATGAGTGCGAATTCGACCGGAGCGGGGTCCTGGATCGTCGCCGGGCAGGATGCGCCGCCGGAAGATGCCCGAATCAGCAGCGCCTTCGGACCTGCACGAGAGACAGCCGGTGGCATCGAGATTCCGGTGCTAGATAGCAGGCCGAGGCACGGCGCGGCGGTGCCGGTGGGTGTGCTGCGGATCGCCGAGGGTCGGGTCGCTTTCCACCCGGCGCCGCTCCCGGGCCGGCGGGCCGCCCAACGGGTTCTCTTCTTCTGGATCCTGGTATGGATCGCCTGGCTCTGGCGACGGGTCCGCTCCTACGAATAATCCAACTGCAACAGCACGGCAAACAACAAGATCATACCTGCGATAGCGGCCAGATCGCGCTTTTGGCGCGCGCTCACTTTGCCCGCGCGCCACGCCTGATAGAGCGCCTGAAAGTAGAAGATCATGAAGGAAAACTGCGACGCCATATAAAGCATATGGTAGTAACCCAGCCAGGTCCAATGCCAGGGTTCGGGCATCGTATAATTGGTCATCGACTGGGTGGCCTGCACAAACTGAAATGTCGCCATAATGGCCGACCCGCCCATCAGCGAAGTAATGGCATTGCGCCAGCCCAGGCGCGTCCCCCAACTACGCATGGCCAGCACCATCAAGACGTTGATGATGGGCAGTAAAATACCGTCGCCAATCCAGGCGGAGGCAAAGGCCAGGGTCGGCTTGTGATCCTTGATAATCGGGTCTTTCGTGAGGATCATCACGAGGTTGGTGCCGCCGGAAACCCCCAGAGCGGCCAGGAAAGTCACCACCGCCGTCGTGGCAACGACCAATTTTTCGTCGTCACTCCGGGTGGTATCCTGTAACGTTGCCAGCGCCTCTTGTACGCGCCCCGCGCCCTTCGAGACGGATGGGTATGCCATAATCTCTCTCCTACGGTGCAATAGCGCAAGCTGTTATGTAAAGGAAATAACGAAAGGCCGCCTGGGGGTGGCAAAGCAGAAAGCATGCCGCCTCCACCGCTATTATACAGGACGGCGGCCGGATCCGCAGAGGTCCGGCCGCCGGGGTAGCGGCAAGTAAGTGCGCGTGTAGCGAGTACGCCCTGTCCGCCTGCCGCAATGATAGATTTCAATAACTGCCTGCGGGAACCGGCTCACCAGGAACCGGCTCCCGCAGCGTTGGAACCACTTCTGAGAAGGAAGCGGCTCGGGCGGCTAAGGCGTCCGCGTTGCCGTGACCGTAGGCCGAGGGGCCGGGGCACAGGCGTTGGGGAAGAACGACTGCGAGGCCACCTTGCTCACCTGGCCGCGCGTGATGTTGGCGTTGGGCCGGTAGTAGAAGCCGGGGCACGGCTCACCAGGTCCACCGCACGTGTAGCCGTTGATCACCCCGTGCAGCGACAACCGCTCGATGTAGACATAGAACGGCTGGCTGGCCGGCACATCGCGGAAGCTCTGCGTGCCGGTCGGCGGCGTCTCGTTATAGCCCGCCGCATTGGCGTCGATCTTGGCCAGCTGGCCGCGCGTCACGGAGAGTTCGGGGCGGAAACACGGGATGCCGGACGGGCAGTTGGCCGCCGTGTTGTAGCCACTGATGTCGCCATGGCGATAGAGCCGCTCGATGTACACGTAGAAGGGTTGGCCCGGCGGCACGTCGGTGAACGTCTGGCCGCTGATCGTGTCGTTGAAGCCCGCGGAGTTAGCGATGATCTTGGCGACCTGGCCGCGGGTGACGTTGGCCGTCCAGCGGAAGGTATTATCCGCGTAGCCGCTGATGATGCCGCGGCAGTACAGGCACTGAATGTACTGGTAGAACGGGTTGAACTGGTCGACGTCGGTGAACGGCAGCGGACAGTTCACCGGCGTCGCTGTGGCGGCGGGTGCGGTAGCTGTCGCCGTAGCCTGCGCCGTGGCGGTCGCGGTGGCCGTGGGCCCGGCACAAGGCTGGAGCACATAGTCCACACGCAGGCCGTTGGTCAAGGACGGCGTGCCGCAGGAATACTGTGTCCAGGTTGTGGAAGAAGTCTTCTGCACGCCCGCGACTTCGGCGGCGCCGTTGTCGCTGGTTGCCCCATAGATCGTGGAAACGGTCGACGAGTTCTCGTGGAGCACGATCTCGAAGTTCGCGGGAGCGTTGGCCCCATAGAGGATGGTCCGCCATTCGACGACGAAGTTGCGATTCGGCGCCGTTCCAGTCACGTCGGTGAAGACGCCGCAGGTCGGACACGCCACCCCACCGCAGTCAGCAGTGCAGAGGTCGGTCTGGTAGGCATAGATGATGTAGGTGTTGTTGCGATCGGGCAAGCAGGAGATGACGTTGCTGGCTGTGGCCGCGCCAAACTCCAGGCTGCCGTTCGAATTGATGAAAGCCTGGGTGAAGGTCTGATCGTAAAGTTGCACCGGGAAGGGCAGACTCACCGTCGTCGCACAGTCATCGCAGTGGTTGCCACTGTCGGTGACGCCGGGGATGATGGTGGCGGTGCTGGTCATGACCGTGTAGACCGGGCAAGGCGAGCCGGACGGGGTCGCGGTCGCGCTCGGCACAGCGGTCGCGGTCGGCGGCGTACCCGTGACCGTGGGAGTGACCGTCGGCGGCACGAAGTTGCCCGCCGGCAGCGGCCAGACATAGGCGCCACTGCCCCGCGTCCAGACGGACAGGGTCGTGTAGCCCCGGTCGATGGTCATGTCCCAGATCATGGCGTTACGCATGCCGGTGTCGAAGCGGAACCAGGTCGGTGAAGCGACCGTGATGTCATTGGTGTAATAGACACCCCAATCGCTGCCGGCGAAGACCTGTTGTGAAAAGCGCGGGTTGGCGATGATCGAGTCGATCGGGATATTGGGCAGGTTGCCGCTCTTGTTGACCCAGGTAAACGAGCCGCAGTTGGCAGCGCAGGTGACCTGGAAGACATGACCGGGCGTCGCCGGGGTATTTTCATCGAAGCCACCGACCGCCGCGTAGCCAACCAGGGGGTTGATCGGGTCGGTGGTCACGTCGAGGATGGGCCGGTTGGGCAGCACGGCGTTGCCGCCGGTGACATTGACCCAGGTCGCGCTCAGGGGGGTACCCTGGCCGAGGCCGAAGCCGTACTGGACGTTGCCGTCGTTCGTGCCCACGATGGCCGTGGTCGAGAGGCTGACTGCGTAGCTGAGCTGGTTGATGTAGGACGAAGCGCCCAGCGTACCCTTGGTCAGGTTGGCGCTATTGGTGTACCAGGCGGTCGCCCGCGGGATGCCGCCGGTGACGGTTTCCCAGACACGGTTGCTGCCCGCGATGAGATGGGTGCAGCCGGTGGCCGGGCAGTCGTACTTATAGAGATCCGACGGGAAGATGAAGCTGCGGGTATCGGCCAGCCAGCCGCCGCTGATATTCGTCAGCGGGCCGTAAGGGCCGGTGGTGGACAGGTACATGTTGCCGTTGTTGCCGGTCTGGTACCAACGCTGGCCGAGCACCGGCTCGGTGCGGCCCCAGAAACCGTCGCCGCCCTGGCGCAGTTGCCACTGTTGCGGGCCGACATCAGCGGGACTATTCCAGGTCGTCACGAACGAGCCGTTGTCCTGCGAACCGCCGTTCGCGCCGGGGTTGGCACGGGTGGCGAAGTTGCCCGTGGTATCCCCCGAGTAGAACTCGATGGTGTTCAGGGTGCTGTTAAGCTGGACCCAGTGCGTGATCGGCAGGGTCTCGGCGATGATTTGCGACGCGCTGTTGCTGGAGTAGACGCCGCCGTCGCTCCCGGCCATCAGCACATCGGACGAACCGGGGCGGAATTCGAGGGCGTGCTGGTCGACATGGACGATATCGCCACCGCCGTAGCCGCAGGTGATATCAAAGAAGTTGGTGCCGCCGTCCAGCGACTTCCAGATGTCGTAGGTATCCATGTAGACCACGTCGGGATTGTTCGGGTCCACGCGGATACCCTGGTCGTACCAGTTCTGATTGTAGTCGAAGCCACAGGTGGAAGCATTCAGCGTGGCGGAGGTAGACCGTTGCTGCCAGGTCACGCCGCCGTCGATGCTGCGCCAGACGCCCAGTTGGCAGCCCGTGTTGTTATTGCAGCTCGCCTGCGGCGCCGGGTTCTGCACCTGGGCGTAGATGACATTATGGTTGCTGGGGGCGATGTCGATATCGATACGGCCCAGCGGGTTGCCGTTCGCCACGTTGTGCGGGATGCCGCTGCCGGTGCCCACGGGCCAGCCGTTGTCCGGGCGGGTGATCAGATTCCAACTGGCCGGGCAGCCGGACACGCCCACGGTGGTTGTGTAGATCCCGTTGGCGCCGTTCAGGTCGCGGTTTGGATAGCGGGAAGTGGGCAAGCCGGGATTGCCGACCGCCGCGTAGAGCGTCGTGCCGGTGCCGTTGTCGATGCCGATCAACCCGTAGATCTCATGGTGCTGGGTGGGGAAGGCATCGGGAATACAAGGCCCGCTCCAATTGGTCCCCGCATTATACGAGAAGAAGACCCCGGTTTTCGTCCCCGCGATCACATTGTTGCTGTTGCGCGGGTCCACCACCACCTTGGTAATGGCCTGGTATTGCGGGAACTCGCCTGGTGGCGAAGGATAGCGCGGATTAAACACGTCGGCACCGAGCGTGGCCCAGGATTGGCCACCGTTGGTGCTCTTGAGGAGGCCGGCGCTGCCCATGCCGAACGTGGCGATGCTCTGTTCACCGGTGCCGGCGTAAATGGTGTTGTGGTTATTGGGGTCAATCGCTAGGTCCGAGATGCCCACTTCGTTGACCAACGGGTCGTTGATCGTGGAAGTCCAATTTGTGTCGGCGGCGCAGCAGTTGGTGGATTTCCAGACGCCGCCGCCGACGGTGGCAATGTAGGCCGTGGTGGAGACCACCGGGTCGATGGCGATATCGTTCACACGCCCGCCGACTAACCCGAAGTTATAGCAGGACCAGCATCCGTCGGACTGGCCCGGCATGGGGCCGAGGGGCACCCAACTGCTCGGGTTGAGGGCCAGGGGCGAGTTCGCGCCCTGCTGTTGATAGGTCGATTGGCCGGCGGGCACGCGCGACTCAATCTTTTTGTCTTGCGTGGCGGCCTGGAGCAGCCAGGCGGGATCGAACTGGCCGGTGGGATAGGTGACACGCTGGGCCCAATAATCGGCTCGCTGCCCCAGGTCTTCCTCACGCGGGGCCTGACCGCTTTGCGCGGCCTCCGTGCCCGAATGGCCCTCAATCGAATCGGCGATTTGCGCGAAGTTGGCTTTGACTTTCGCACGTGCGGCATCAGCGGGACTTGTGTTCTGCTCCCCCTGTAAGCGGATGCCGCCCAGGGCGACTCCCAGCGCTAGGAGCAGCAGCAAGGCAAAAAGCAAACCAGGCCGCGACCTTGCGGGTAGGTTGCGCATATGATATTTCTCCTTCAGAAGAATGCGATGTCCCAGGCGGGCGAAGCGTGGACCAGCCCGCCGAGCATGGGGTCCGGCACCTAC
>JAICKM010000347.1 GCA_025927935.1 Chloroflexia bacterium
CGCGCTCATCCAGAAGGTGTAACAAGGCAAAGCCATGGCAGACTTCTTCGCGACTTATGGATTCCTGATCGTCTCGATGTTGCTGGCGGCCATGCTGGGGCTGTCGCTCTACCTGCCGCTGATGGCCGGGCAACTGTCGCTGGCAAGTCCCGGCTTTTACGCGCTGGGTGGCTATATCGCCGCGGTGATGTCGACCAAGGTCTTCACCTACCAGGGCGACCTCTTCCCCATCCCCGATCTGCTGCTGGAGATGGTGATCGCCGGAGTGGCCTCGGCGGGCCTGGCGATCATCGTCGGCGTGCCGGCGCTGCGCCTGCGCGGGATCTACCTGGCGCTCGCCACCATCGCCTTTGTCGAAGTGCTGCGCGTGCTGTCGCTCAACCTGGACATCACGGGCGGGGCCGTAGGCATCTTCGGCGTGCCACAGCCATTCAAGACGCAGATCGAGTACCTGTGGGTCGTGTTGCCGCTACTGCTGTTGAGCATGTTCTTCGTCTACCGGCTGGAGCGCATCCGGGTGGGCCGCGCCTTCACTGCCATCCGCGAGGACGAACTGGCGGCGGGCGCCATGGGCGTCAACCCCACGTTCAACAAGGTGCTAGCCTTCACGATGGGCGCCGTGCTGGCGGGGGTCGTGGGCGCGATCAGCGCGCACTTCCTGAACACCTGGAACGCCCGGCAGGGCACCTTCGACGCCAGCATCAGCTACCTGGCCTTCGTGCTGATCGGCGGGTCACGCACGTTCCTGGGGCCCGTCCTGGGCGGCATGGCGCTGACCGCGCTGCCGGAAGTGTTGCGCATCCTGTCGGACACAGGCGGCCTGCCGCCCTGGCTGGGCGGCTTTATGAAGGACGGGCGCTTGATCATCTTCGGCTTCTTGCTCATCATCGGCACGGTCTTTCTGCCGCAGGGCTTTGTCACGCCCGCGCTGTTCGAGCGCCGCCGCAAGCCCGCGCCGCCCCCCACTCCGACCCCTGAGGCCGCCGCATGATCGAACCGAGCGTATCGCCGGCACCCGGCCCGGCCACCAGCGACCTGCCCATGATCGAGGTGCATGGCATCAGCCGCCGCTTTGGCGGGCTGCTTGCCGTGAACAACGTGAGTTTCAGCGTGCAAAAGGGCGAAATCTTTGGCTTGATCGGTCCCAACGGCGCCGGCAAAACGACGCTGTTCAACGTGATGACCGGGCTGATCCCGGCCACGGCGGGCCGGCTGATCTACCTGGGCCAGGACATCACCCGCCTGCCGCCGCACCGCATCGCGGCCAAGGGCATCGCGCGCACCTTCCAGAACATCCGCCTGTTCGGCAACTTGCCGGCGCTGCAAAACGTGATGATCGCGCAGCATGTCCACACCCACAGCGGCGTGATCACCGGCGTGCTGGGCCTGCCGTCCGACCGCGCCGAGGAACAGCGCACGCGGGAGAAGGCGATGGCCTTGCTGGAGCTGGTGGGCCTGAGCCGGCGGGCCTACGAAACCGCGATCAACTTCCCCTATGGCGATCAGCGCCGCCTGGAGATCGCCCGCGCCCTGGCCCTGGAGCCGGCGCTGTTGTTGCTGGACGAACCCGCCGCCGGGATGAACACCAACGAGAAACACGAACTCAGCGCCTTCATCCGCCGCATCTGTGAGCAGTTCCACCTGACGGTCGTCATCATCGAGCACCATGTGCCGCTGGTGATGGGCCTGTGCGACCGTATCGCCGTCCTGAACTTCGGCCAGTTGATCGCGCTGGGTGTGCCCGAGAAGGTGAAGAACGACCCCGCCGTCATCGAAGCCTACCTGGGAGCCGAGTGATGAGCAGCCTTGCCGTGGATGGACGTACTGAGCCGCAAGCGGCCCCGCCGAAGGCGCTGCTCGAAATCCGGAACCTGTCGGTGAATTACGGCGGCATCCAGGCGTTGCAAGACGTGAGCATGACGATTAATGCCGGCGAGGTGGTCACGTTGATCGGGGCCAACGGCGCGGGCAAGAGCACGACCCTGCGCGCTATTTCGCGGCTGGTGCGCCCGCGTAGAGGCCACATTGTCTATGACGGCCGCGACATCACACGCTGTCGTCCGGATGAGGTGGTGCGCATGGGCATCGCGCAAAGCCCGGAGGGCCGCCGCGTGCTGGCCCGTCAGAGCGTCTACGACAACTTGCTGCTCGGCGCGTATACCCGCCGGGACCGCGCCGCCGTCGCCGCCGACATCGACCGGCAGTTCACCATCTTCCCGGTGCTGGCCCAGCGCCGCAACCAGCCCGCGGGCACGCTCAGCGGTGGCGAACAACAGATGCTGGCGATGGCCCGCGCCGTGATGAGCCGGCCCCGCCTGCTGCTGCTGGACGAACCCAGCCTGGGCCTGGCCCCGCTGATCGTGCGCGAGATCTTCTCGATCATCCGTAACCTGCACGCCACCGGCGTGACCATCCTGCTGGTGGAGCAGAACGCGCACCTGGCGCTGCAAAACGCCGACCGCGGGTATGTGCTCGAAGCCGGGCGCATCACGATTGCAGGCCCTACAGCCCAATTGCTGGACGACGCCGGGGTGCGCAAAGCCTACCTGGGTTAGCGGGCTACCGGAGCCGGTTTGAAACCGGCCCCTACAACGCTAACGATGGGGTGCCCCCGGCCCGGCAAAGGGCCGGGCGTCGCCCACCGGAAGCAAAATCGTGACGCGCACCCGCCTACCTGTACACAGTTGACACGCTCTGGGTGAAAGCTTACACTTACCAGTATCGCCAACCGAGCAACAAACTTCGTAGCATTTCGTTAGGATAGGTCCCCGAACATGGCACAAACACGTGGCGGCATGCGCAATACAGCAGCCGTCCAGTCGCTCATCGGCCGCCGTATTCTGGGCGCATTCGCGCTGATCCTGGCGGTCATTATCGCCAACGGGGCGATCAATTATCTGCTCCTCGACGGCTTGAACCATGCCGCCCAGCAAGAACGGACCAAAACGGCGGAACAATCGCTCCTCGATCATCTCAGCCTGGTATTAAAGAACCAACTGGACGCCTACAACACAATGGTCTGGAGCCGCAATCCCTTGCCCGGTGGGGCCTTTCTCCCCGGCGACCGGGACAGCGCCGTGGTCACGGATATTCAGAAGCTACAGGAATCGTATCCGCAGCTTGTGGCCGCAGGCGGGCCGCTACGCGGATTCGTCGAGAACTACAGCCATTTGCTGGAAGTCTTGCAGAACGCCGCCGCCGCCGTCACCCAGACCCCACCGGACTACGACGCGGCGCAGGCGATCTGGCGCGCGAACGATAGCCTCATCAATGGCGCGCCGAAGATCGTCGACGATTATCGCGCACAGGTCACAGACGAGCGAGTCGCCCTGGGCGAAGAACAGGATGCGGCGAGCCGCACGGCGATCTCGGTCAGCTTGCTGGTGGCTCTGCTGAGCGTGATCCTGGCCGGCGGCATGGCGCTGCTGCTGGCGCGGCAGATTGTGCAGCCGGTGGCCCAGCTCAAGGACGCCCTGCAAAGCGTGGCCGAGGGCGATCTGTCGCCGCGTGCCCTGGCGACGAGCCGGGATGAAATCGGCGACCTGCTCGGCACCTTCAATATCACGGTGGGCAAGCTGCGCGATCTGCTGGCCGCCATCCAGATCCAGGCGCTGACCATCACCTCCGAGTCCGGCCAACTGAAGGAACAGGCGTTTGCCATCGGCGCGCGGACCACACAAGAAGCCGCCGCCGTGCAGGAGACGCTAGCGACCATCGACCAGCTGTCGCACACCGCTGCGGGTATCGCCCAGGCTGCCGCCGCCGTCGCCGATTCGACCACCCAGGTGCAGGAGGCGGTAGCCGACAGCCGGCGCGTCGTAATCGCCACGACGCACGAGATGAACCAAGTGCGCGAGCGCGTCGGCGCGGTCAGCACGCAGATCGGCGCCCTGGCCGAGCGCACCCGCGCTATCGAGAGTGTGCTGGACCTGATGAGCGACGTTGCCAGCGAAACCCACCTGCTGGCGCTCAACGCGACCATCGAAGCGGCGGGCGCCGGGCCATACGGCACGCGCTTCTCGGTCATCGCCGGACAGGTGCAGGAACTGGCGACGCAGGCCAACGACGCCTCTGAGCAAATCCGCACCCTGATCGACGGCGTGCGCAACGCCATGGAGGAAACGGTTGCCATCGGCAACGAAGGTGTGGCCGAGGTGGACCGTGGCGTCACCATGGTCGGCGACCTGGAGCGAGTCCACGTGCAGATCGAGGACCTGGTGAGCCGCACGATGGATCTGGCCTACGGCATCTCCCTGGCGACCCAGCAGCAGCGCGACGGCAGCAACCAGGTGGTCAGCACCGTCAGCCAACTGGCGACGGTGGCCCAGGAAAACCAGGCCCAGAGCAGCCGCACCGTGACCTCGGCTACCAACCTGAACGCGGTCGCGGAGTATTTGCGCGAAGCCGCCGAGCAGTTCCGGCTGGATGAGTAGGCCATGAAGGGGGCCAAAATCCCGATTGGCCGCGTCCTAGGCGTGCCCGTTGCGCTCCACCTGAACTGGGTGCTGATTTTCGCGCTGGTCTGGATAGCGCTGGGCGGGCGGTTTTACCCGCAAAACTTCCCCCAGTGGAGTGCTGCCGCGTCCTGGGCTATGGCCCTGGTCGCCACGCTGATCTTCTTCGCCACCGTGCTAGGCCATGAGATCGCGCATGCCCTGGTCGCGCGCTGGCGGGGCGTGCCGGTGCGCGGCATCACCCTCTCCTTCCTGGGCGGCGCGGCGGAAATCGAGCGCGATGCCGACCGGCCCGTGGACGAACTGCTGATCAGCGGCGCCGGCCCGCTCAGCAGCCTGGCCTTCGCGGGCGGGTTCTACGCCGTGGCCCGGCTGGCCGGAGGAGCGCCCATCGACCCGCTCGCCTTCGACGTCCCGGCAGCCGGATCGCTCGTCGCCGTCACCGCCGATTATCTGGCGACGATCAACTTCTGGCTGGCCGCGTTCAACGCGATCCCGGCCTTCCCGCTGGACGGCGGGCGCGTGCTGCGCGGCCTGATCTGGCTGGGCACGCGCGACTTCCTGAGCGCGACCCGCCTGGCCGCCTGGATCGGACGGGCCATCGGGTCGCTGTTTATCCTCTATGGCCTGTTCCAAATGCTGCGCGGGCATGTCGAGGATCTCTGGTACCTGCTGATCGGCTGGTTCTTGAACAGCATGGCGTTGCAGAGCGAACAGCAAGTGCGCATGCAGGCCATTTTGCGCCGCATACCCGTCGCCCGACTGATGCACCGGGATTTCCCCTGGGTGCAGGCAGGTGTGGCCGTGCGCGACCTGGTCTACCACCACTTCACCGACCCCAGCCGCCCCGGCCTGCCGGTGATCGCCGACGGCCGCTTCGCCGGGCTGGTCACCTGGCAGGATCTCCAGAACCTGCCGCCCGACCGCTGGGACAGCACCCCGGTAGGCCAGATCATGACGCCCTACGCCCGGCTGCGGACAATCCAGGTAGGCGACAACGCCGAGCAATTGTTGCGGCTGTTGCAGAACGCAGAGATCAAACAGGCGCCCGTTCTGGAGGACGGACGCCTAGTCGGCATGGTGGGCCAGGACGATATTTTGAGTGTCCTGAACCGGGGGCGGGAGCGTTAGGCCGCCCGGCTTAACGCGGCCGTCGCGGCGGCAGAACTAGCCGCGCTGCCGGTGACGTGGCTCAGTGGGCGGACGTAGGGATCGAACAGCTTGCGCGGCACGATCACGTAGTCGGGCAGGGCTGCGACCAGTTTTTCCAGCGCGAGGCTGCCCACGGCCTCCGCGCCCGGCAGGTTGAGGGCCAGGGTGGCGGTGAGCTGGGGCAGTGTGACCAACCGCCCGGCGAAGAACTCCAGTTGCGCGTCGATCAACTCGCGCACGCGCGCCAGGAACCCGGCGCTACACAGGCCCACCTCAGGGATGTACTCCACCCCGCGGCCCCCCGGCAGCGGCCCGGCGGCGGGCGCCTCGCCCAGCACGGCCAGCGCCTCGGCGGCGGCCACCAACCCCTCGCGGCGCACGCGGCCCAGCAGCGCGGTCAACGGCGAGATGTCCTCCGCGACGGCGGGCGCGGGCATATCCTGGCCCCAGTGCTGATCAAGCAGTGCGATCACGGCCTTGAGGTCGAGCGAGTCGTCCGCAGCGCGAACCAGCAGCGGCGCCGGGGTGCGCCCATCGGGCGCGGCCACGCCGGGCGCGGCCAGCAACAGCAGATCGGCCCCGCCCCGCAAATGGGGCAGCGCGCGCTCGACGCGATCCAGCGCGGCCGGGCTCTCGACCGGCAGCAAATAGACACGCCGGTTCTGGCGCATACAGAGGGCCAGCGGCGCCAGCACGCCGCCCGCGTAGACCAGCGGTTCGGGATCGAGTCGTAGCGCCCACTTGCCCGGCAAGCCCGCCGCCCGCAGATCAGCACAGGCCGCGGGAGTCAGCACCGGGGGCACGTCCCCACCGGCCCCAACCGGCGCCGCGCCCAACTGGGCGAGGACCGGGGCGTCCATGCGCAGCACGGTGGAGGCGTTGCCCAGTTCGATCTGGGCTTCGCCGCTTTCCAGGCAATCGGGGTGGGCGGCCAGCAGGCGCACGAGGACACGCACCAGACGCTTGCCGTGCCGCGCCCAGGAGCCGCGCGCATCGGCCCGCCCGTGCAGCGTCACGCGCCAGGGCCGGCCCGCCCGCTCTTCCTCCAGGTCGCACTGCAAGCCATAGCAGCCGAGCAGCAGGCGCAGATCGCGGCCCGCCGCGGCGGCGACCGGCGTGTGGAACTGCAACTCGAGCTTGCTGGCATAGCGCAGCACCGTCTCCAGCGCCAGGAAGTCGTAGAGCGCGATCAGGTCGGCGGGTTCGGGTGTGGCGAGCCGGGTCAGCACCCAGTTCTCCTCGCCGTCCAGCCAGAGCAGGTCGGCCAGTTGCTCCGGGTCGAGACCCAGATCGGCGCCGAAAGCGGAGAGGATGTCGCCGCGGTCGCCTTCGGTCGCGAACCCGGCGCGGGGCGTCGTATTGAGGAAGCGGAAGAGGTTGGCGCGCAGCGCCGCCGGGGTGCCGAGCCGCTTTTCAAACAGCACATCGGCCACGGCCACCGGCACCACCTCGCTGTAGTGCAACGGGCGATAGCGATAGTAGCGCGCCAGGGCCGCGACCAGCCCGCGCGCCAGCTTGTGATCGCCGAACAGTGTGACCAGTGCCTCCGGGTCGAGCGCCGCCCGCCGCTGGCCCACCATCGTCTCGAAATAGCGGATGGCAATCGCTAGCTGCGCGCGCACCTCGCGCCCGCGCGCCGCGGGGCTATTGGCGATGCGGTGCGGGTAGATATAGGTGCGCCCGTCGCCCGCCGAGCGGCGGACCGTCTTCTTCA
>JAICKM010001047.1 GCA_025927935.1 Chloroflexia bacterium
GATTCGGATAGTTTAAGAATATAGGGCATTGCCTGGCGTGGCGACACATGGGGTTGCCAGGTTAGGGCCGCCCGCGCCCAAAACGGGATCATAACCGCTCTTCCCTGTCTATTGTCATTCTGAGCGGAGCGAAGAATCTCGTCTCGTTGGGGTACAGAACGAGACCCTTCGTTGCATGCAGAGGGACAAGGCCCTTCACTCCGCTCAGAATGGCAACGATGCATTGAAAGGCTACTCAATTCTCATGATCTCGGCGTCCTCCGCGCCTCGGCGGTGCAAAGGGGCGGTGGTAGATGAAGGAGCCGGCCAGTGGCTGTTACGTTAACTCCGCACGGCCTCGCCGTCGAGGCGCCCGGCGGGGCGCGGGAGGTGCCGGTCTACGCGGGCACGGTGCATTACTGGCGCCTGGAGCGCGACCGCTGGGCCGCGATTCTGGACCAGGTGCGTGCGCTGGGCTTCGGCATGGTCGAGACCTATATCCCCTGGAGTGTGCACGAGGTCGCGCCCGGCGTCTACGACTGGGGCCAGGACGACCCGCGCAAGGATGTCGCGGCGTTCATGCGGCAGTGCGAGGCGCGCGGCCTCTGGCTGTTGGTGCGCCCCGGCCCGCTGATCAACGCCGAACTGACCGACTTCGGCTTCCCGGAGTGGGTGCTGCTCGACCCGGAGGTGCAGGCGCGGACGGCGCTGGGCAGCCTGCATCTCGACGCGGCCTGGGGCCTGCACCCGCCGCGACCCTTCCCGGTGCCGTCCTACGCCGGCGAGGCGTTCTACCGCTACGTGGGCGGCTGGTACGACGCCGTCTGCCCGATTATCGCCCGGCACCTGGCGCCGGGCGGCTGCATCGTCGCGGTGCAGAGCGACAACGAGACCTGCTACCTCTTCCACGATCAGCCCTACGCGACCGACTACAGCCCGGCGGCGCTGGCGCGCTGGCGTGACTGGCTGGCCGCGCGCTACGGCCACGTCAGTGTGCTGAGCGCCGCCTATGACGCGTGCTATCCCGACTTCGCCGCCGTCGAGCCGCCGCGCGACTGCGAAGTCGCCCGCCGCGCCGATGTGGCGCGGCACCTCGATTGGGTGGCGTTTAAGGAATACGGCATCACCGAAGCCGTGGCCCGCTGCGCGCGCATGTTGCGCGAACGCGGCATCACCGGCGTGCCCATCTTCCACGACGTGGCCTACCAGCAGACGACCCCGCTCGACGTGATCGGCATGGAAGCGCAGCCGGAGATCGACTGGGTGGGCATCAACCTGTATCGCAACAAGGAAGACTACGTCAAGGCGGTGACGCAGATCCGCTACCAGACCGGCAGCACCCGCCTGCCGTTCGTACCGGAGTTCGGTTGTGGCATCTGGAGCCACCACCCGGTCACGCCGGAGCCGGTGGATGCCGAGTTAATCACACTGGCCGCGCTGATGCACGGGTTGAAGGCGTTCAATCTGTACATGCTGGTGGAGCGCGAGCGGTGGCAGGGCAGCCCGATCACGCGGCACGGCGCCCTGCGCCCGGCATACGCGGACTTCTACGCCCGGCTCACGGCGTTCCTGCACCGCTATCGCGTCTGGCGGCTGGCGCGCGAGCGGCGCGTGCTGGTGCTACGCAACTACGACCTGAGCCGCTATGTGGCGCTGACTTCGACGCTGCACTACGCCCATGCCGAACTGCTTGGCCTGCCCGCCGGGCTGTCCACGGTCGATTTCGACCTGGGCCTGCGCTGGGACGCCCACGCGGAGGTCGACGAGCACCGCACGGACACCTGGTTCGGCACGCTACGCGACGCCCTACAAGCCCGCTCGGTGGATTACGACCTGGCCGACACGCACCTGGACGGTA
>JAICKM010000102.1 GCA_025927935.1 Chloroflexia bacterium
CACATATTGCGTCGTCACGAAGATGGTGCGCCCCGAGTCGCGCAGGCGGCGGAACTCCTCCCAGAACTTGCCGCGTAGCACCGGGTCGATCCCGGCGGTCGGCTCGTCCACAAACAGCAGGCGGGGGCTATGGATCAGCGAACCGGCCAGTTCCAGGCGGCGCTGCATACCGCCGGAGATATTCTCCGCCAGGCGGCCACGGGCATCCCACAGTTCGACAAAGTCGAGTAACGTGCGGATCTGCTTGTGCCGTTCGCGCCAGCCCAGGCCATGAATGCCGGCCAGGAAGTCAATGTTCTCGTACACGGTCAGGTTGGGATACAGCACGAACTGCTGCGGCATATAGCCGAAGCCTTCGTGCAGGTGGCGCGTCGGCTTCGCGGGGTTCACGCCCAGCAAGCGCACCTGGCCGCTGGTCGGCGCATAAATGCCGTTGAGCAGGCGCATGGTGGTCGTCTTGCCGCTACCGCTGGGGCCGATAAAGCCGAAAATCTCGCCTTCATAAACCTCGAAGCTGATGTCGTCCACGCCCACCACGTCGCCAAACTTCTTGGTCACGTTCTGCACCTGGATCACCGCGCGGCGCGCGGGCGTCCCACCGGGAACTGCGGCTACAGCAGCCGGGGCGGCGGGCGCCGCGCGTCCGGCCACCGGATCGCCGGCAAGCGGCGGGGCCGGCGGGCCGGTTGGTGTCGGGGCCGGCGCGGCGGCTTGCGACGCATTAGCCGCCGGACGGGCCGGCAGTTGCGACGGAGATTGGGATGGTTGTTGTGCCATGAAGGGCCTCCCCGTCAGGTCGACGGCATCAGAGAATCGGATTCCGGCTCGGCGTTGGAGTCCATGTACGGCTCGCTCTGCGCCGTGAGATCGGCAATCGAGCAGTTGAGTTGCACCATTAGCGAGTCGGACGACGTAATCAGGTCGAGTGGGACAAGCAACGGCGGCACGGCCTCATCATCGGGCCGCACCACCAAGCCAGTAATCTGGTCGGCCTCGTCGGTCAGTACCTGGTCCACCACGCCGAAGCGGCCGTCCAGGCATTGCACTTCCGTGCCCTGGCTCAGCTCCACCGAGCCGGCGGGTGCGTTCGACTCCTCCATCACCGGCACGACCGGGTATTGCAGTGCGCCCGCTAGCATATCACCGCCGGGGACGTAATTTTCGGACACTTCCCACCCTTCCGGCTGATCGTTGTAGCGCGCCACCTCGTAATCGGGCAGCGCGTCCACGGCGTCGCGGTCGGCGGCCACGGTCAGCACATCGCCCGGATCTTCCTGGAGCATACTCACCGGCACCAGCACCAACCGCCCGACCAAATCCGGCGTTTCCACGACGATTTCATGGACGGTATTCGTCTCAGGATCAAAGATCACCTTATTGATCGTGCCGACCTGTTCGCCATCGGGGTAGCGCACAGGGGTTCCAATATCCAGTTTCATGCTCGTGTCCTCTCCAGTGGCGGTCAAGGCTTTGGCCGGGTCACAGGCCCAGGCCGAGGGCCATGTACCCGGCGAACGCCTCGACCATCAAGTCAATCGAAATCCGCTCCTCGACCGTGTGGATCACTTCTTCCCAGGCGGGCGAAAAGCCGATGCAGGGCGTGCCGGTTTCCACGAAATACCCGCCGTCGGTCGCAAAGCGCCACAGCCCCACGGGGACGGTGCGCCCGAAGGTCGCGCTCAACACCTGCGCGGCGGTTGTGACCAGCGGGTGATCCTCCGGGATACCGAAAGGCAAGCTGATCGCGCCAATCGCTGCCTGCACCCCTGTGTACGAAGTCAAGTTCCGCGGCTCCGGGTCGACGCGCACATGCACCCCGTCGATGAGGCTGTGATTGGCTACCGATCGCACTTTCTCCAGGATCGCCTCCGGCTTGTCGGCCGGCACATTGCGCCAATCCAGGTGTTGCACCACTTCGGCGGGGGTCACGTTGCTACTGCTCTGGTCGGTATATAGCAAGGTTGGAGCCACGCTGGATGGGCCGAGGCCCGGATGTTCCGGGTCCGTGATCATCGGCAACATCTCCAGGCCCTGCAAGAAGCGGCCGAGCGCGTACAACGGATTCGCGCCCTGCGCGGGCACGCTGGCATGCACCGAGCGCCCGTTGAAAGTGACGACTACCTCCACCCGCCCGCGATGGCCGCGCATGATGCGGTTCGTGGTCGGTTCGCCCAGAATACAGTAATCAGTCTGCACCGTCTTGACCAGTTCGCGCGCCCCCAGCCCGCCGACTTCCTCCTGCACCACCGCCGAAACATAGCAGTCGTTGGGTAGGGGGCGGCCCAGGCGCTTGAGCGCGGCCACGGCATGCACCTGGCAGGCCAGCGGCCCCTTCAGGTCGCTGGCGCCGCGCCCCCAGATCGCCCCGTCGGCCACCGTGGCCTCGTAGGGGGGATAGGGCCAGCGGGCCGGGTCGCCCACGTCCACGTGGTCCATATGCGTGTTGTACATGATGCGGCGCGGACGGCCCCCATCCGCGGGGGCCGTCGCCCGCACCAGGCCGATCACGTTGCCCGTGGCGTCGCGCCAGACCTCGTCAAAGCCCAGGCGCTGCATCTCGGCCTCGACCAGGGTCGCCACGGCGCCTTCCCCCCCCGACAGGCTGGGCGTCTGGATCAGCCGGCGGGCGAACGCCACCATCTCGTCACGTCCGTTCGTGGCGAGTGCCCGTAGCTCCTCATTGCTCATGCTTTGCGGCTCCTTTCAAACACAATTCCATGCTGCCGGGCGGGAGGCTTGGCATCGTCTTTGCCCCCCGATCGGCGATACGTTATACTACTGCATATAGCTACCACTTGCGTCCCGGCGCCCTGCCGGGCGAAGGAGAAACAACGATGGCTACAAATGAGCAGGATACCGCCGCATCTCCCGGCGCATCCAATACTCGCCCGCCCGCGGACCCGCCCGCGGCGAACGGCAGAAACAAGATCAAACAGGATCGCAATCGTCTGGAACGGCGGAAGAATGCCGGCGCGACGAACGGCCAATCCGACATCCGCACGCCTGTCGTGGGATCGAGCGCCACCATCGGTGGGCAGCGCCGCCCCTTGCCGGGCATGGTGCAAAATCCCTCGCTTAATAACGCCGCGCGTACCGGGCGTGCGACGGAAGACGAAACGCTGCTCTCGCGGCCTGAACTCAGCCACCCCGGCGGCATCGATTTCACCGAGACCGATCCCTGGCGCGTCTTCCGCATCATGGGCGAGTTCGTCCACGGCATCGACGTATTGGCCCATATCGGCCCCGCCGTCGCTATCTTCGGCTCGGCCCGCATGCGCGAAGACGATCCCGATTATCAGGAGGCCGTGAAACTGGCTCGCATGCTGTCGGACGCCGGCCTCGCGGTGATCACCGGCGGCGGCCCCGGCATCATGGAGGCGGCCAACCAGGGCGCGTCCCAGGGCAGCAGCGAAAGCGTCGGCTGCAACATCGAGTTGCCGCGCGAACAAGGCACCAACAAGTACGTGCAGATCTCCGTGAACTTTCGCTACTTTTTCGTGCGCAAGACCATGTTCATGAAGTATGCCGAGGCTTTCGTCATCTTCCCCGGCGGCTTCGGCACGATGGACGAGTTGTTCGAGGCGCTGACCCTGATCCAGACCGGCAAAGTCCGCAACTTCCCGGTGATCCTGTTCAATCGAGCCTACTGGCAAGGACTCGTCGATTGGATGCGCGTTACCATGCTACCCGGCGGCAAAATCGAGGCCAAAGATCTGAACCTCCTGATGATCACCGACTCGGCCGAGGAAGCCTGCCAGCGGATCATCGATTGTTACAACGACGAATGCTGGACCGGCTCCACAGTCGCCAATGAACTGGCCGGTGCCCCGGCGCCGCTGGTCCCGAACGGCGAAACCGCCACCGCGCGCACAGCCGATGGCGAATAAGCGCTTTCATAATCAATGGGGCGCAATCGCCGGTATCGTGCATAAGCGACGTTTATCCACCGCAAAGGAACGAAGAACGCGATGAACAGGACTAATACAAACCGTCTTCGCGTTCCTCGTTTCTTCGCGGTGCGTCTATGACGGGATATCAGGCAATCGCGGTTGACGCCGGGCCGGGCTACGTGATACAATTAGCCCCGGCTAGCTGCCTCTCGTGTTGGCCCGGCTACAATCCCGTCGATGTCTAACCTGCGCCTGCGATCCCCGGTTGCACCCCGGCGACCCCGGCGGCCCACCCACCACGGAACTCATGACCGCGTCTCGATCCACCTGGCTTAATCTAACGCTGCTTCGCCGCCTGCTGGTTGTGCCGGCTGCGGGGCTGGCCTTCCTCGCTGAGCGCCTCGCCGCCGATGCCCGTGGGCAAGCGGCGGCCCCACCCCAACTCAGTTGGGGCCTGTTTGCCCTGGCGGCGCTCGTCTTTGTGGTCGCCGCCTGGCCGCCGCGGCAGTTGCGTGAATCGCCCGGCCTGCTGTTCGGCGTGGCGCGGCGCGCGCTAGCCCAACCTCTGTGCTTCTGGGCACCGCTCGGCCTGGCGCTGGTTTGTGCGCTGCTGGCAATCCCGCTGTTTATCACCATCAACGCCGCCCCGCCTAACTCGCCCATCGGCGAACCGGCCAATACGGGCGCCTGGCTGCTCTGGATCGCGGCCTTGCTGTTGTTCGGCGCGGCCTGGGTCGTCTGGGAGCGGAGCGCGCCCGCGCCGCCCGCCGGCACGCTGCCTGATCCGCCCGCCGACCGGCTCCCGGCCCGGCTCGAATGGCTGCTGCTGGGGGTGCTGCTGCTGGGGGCGCTAGTCTTGCGGCTGTTCAGCCTGGATAACGTGCCGCCCGGCCTGTGGTTCGACGAAGCGCAAAACGGTATCGTCGCCCAGAGCTTGCTGGCCCCCAACGCGCCGCACCCTACCTTTATCGGCAATCTGACCCAGATGGGCGCGCTCTATTTCTATGTCCTGGGCGTGGTGCTCAAGATTTTCGGCCCCGACATCTGGCCGTTGCGGCTGTTGCCCGCGCTGGCCGGCGCGCTGACGGTGCCGATGATCTACTTGATCGGCGCGCGGCTCTACGGCTGGCGGGTGGGACTGGCGGCAGCGGGCGTGCTCCTGGTCTCCGCCTGGAATCTCACCTTCAGCCGCTTTGGCCTGGTCTCAATGACGACCGTGGCCCTGGACGTGGGCGTCTATCTGTGCGCGGTGCAGGCGCTGCGCACCGGGCGGTTAGGCTACTACGCCGGGGCCGGGGTGCTGCTGGGCCTGGGGATACAGGGTTACTATGTGAGCCGCCTGGTGCCCCTGGTGCTGGTCGTGTTGCTGGTGCATCAGTTGATCAGCACGCGCCTGCGCCTGGTGCGCTCGATCCGCGTGGGTATTGTGGTGTTCGCGCTCGGCGCGCTGCTGGCCTTCCTGCCGGTCGGCCTGTTCGCCATCCAGCAGCCCGACGCCTTTAGCGGCCGCATCGACACAGTCTCCGTCTTGAACCCGGACGTGAACCACGGTGACCCAAACGTTATCTTCGACAACCTGAACACGCACCTGCTGATGTTCAACTTCCAGGGCGACCGCAACGGGCGGCACAACCTGCCGGGGGCGCCCATGCTCGACGATCTCACGGCAGCGTTGTTCTTCCTCGGCCTAGGCGCCTGCCTGCTGCGCGCCTGGCGCTGGCAATACGCCTTCCCCGTGGTCTGGTTCGTCGCCGCCATCTCCGGCGGGGTGCTGTCGATCCCGTTTGAAGCGCCGCAAAGCCATCGCACCCTCGAAAACAGCGTCGTCACGGCGCTCCTGGCCGGGATCGTGCTCGGCGAACTCTGGGCGTGCCTGACGGGTCCGCGGCGCGTGGCGGAAGAAGAAATCGGAGCGGTATCTACCCGCAAAAGTTCAGCCCGCCTCCTGCCCTGGGCAGGCAAAGCCAGCCTCAAGGCGCCCGCGACCACCTTGCCCACCCGGCGGCGCCCGGTCGCGGCAAGCAATAGCTTGCCCGCCCGCCCGCGCCCGGTCGGGATCGAATCCCCCGCGCCGGAGCGGGCGGGAATTGCCACAGCGGCAGAATCGCCGTCGATCACAACCGCCGGGGACAGCGAAAATGGCCTGCATCCCGCCGAGCCACTTATGGCGGCGGTTCCCGCGACCGCAGAACCGCTAAAGTCCCCATCCTCCGCGCTGGATGTGGCAGATCAGCTACCGTCCGCCCGCGCGGAGGAACAGCTCCCCGCCACAGCCGGCCCGGCTCCGGAGGTGCTTGCACCGATCCCGGCAGCCGTGCGCACCCGGCCAACGCGCGGGCGCCTGATCGGCTGGGCCGTGAGCGGGGCCGGTATCCTGCTGGTGGTCGGCGCCGTCAGTACGCTGACAATTCCCCGCTACTTCGAGGTCCAGGCCCGCGACCGTAGTGTTTGGGGGGATATGTATAGCCCAGAGGCGCAGGCCGCGCGCCTGGTGCGCAGCTTGAGCAGCAACTACCAGGTGTTTGTGTCTTCGGTGTTCCTCGGCCTGCCGCCTATGCGCTACCTGGTGCCCGACGCCAACCCGGTGGAATGGCCGGGCATGGACGCCCTGCCCCTGAGCAGTGCGGATCGCGACGTGGCGATCATCATCGATCCGCCGCAAGCCGCCGATCTCACGGCTATCGCCCGCATGTATCCGCACGCCACTTTCGATCCCTTTAGCGCCCCCGCCGATCCGTCGCCGCTGCTCTACACCATCCGCATCCCGGCCAGCGACATTGCCGCGCTGCACGGCGTGCAGGTCAGCCTCTACGATCCCGGCGCCACCCGGCCTCGCGAAGAGCGCACCGTGCCCGACTTTGCCCTCGATTGGGCGGCAACGGGCAAGCCTGGTACCGCCCGCCTGGCGACCACCCTGCATGTCGATCAATACGGAGTCTACAACTTCGACTGGCGCCCCGCCGGAGGCACCTCGGCGCCCGCCCTGCTGGTGGACGGCTACCCGGTCCGCTCCGGCGACCCGGTCTCCCTGGCCGTCGGGTTGCACACCGTCGTGGCGACGGATACGGTCAGCACTGCGACCGGCGTGGCGCAACTGGGTTGGGCCATGCAGGGCACCACGACCCAGCCGGTCCCGGCCACCGATCTGTTCGACCCGCAGCGCATCGAGCCGCATGGTCTCACCGGCTACTACCGCCAGGGCACGACCGCCGGCGGCCCGCCGCAAGGGGTGCGCGTGGACAGCGTGATTTCGTTCAACTTCCATCTCTTGCCCATGCAAATGCAACGGCCCTATAACGTCGAGTGGCGGGGGCGGCTCTATGTGCCGCAGGCCGGTCCGTATACCCTGGCGACCGAGCAAATCAGCGAGTCCCATCTCTTCGTCGACGGACAGGAAGTGGTCGTCAACCTGCACGAAAATAACGCGGTCGAAGCGCAACTTAATCTGGCGGCGGGCTGGCATGATCTGCGCTTGCTCTACCTCGACGCGGCCGGCTACTCGCATATGTACCTGTACTGGACCCCGCCGGGCCGCGGGCGCAGCATCATTCCATCCGCCTTCCTGTGGCCGGAGCTAGGCGCCTACCCCACGATCCCGGCAACGGGCGCCTGGCCCACGCTGGCCGAGTCCGATGCAAGCGGCCTGCCGGGCCAGGGCACGAAGGCGCCGCCCGCCCCGGAGACGGGCGGGCCGACCCCCGCGCCGGTGCCGGTCGGCGCGATTCCCACCCTGCCCCTTGCCGCTGCGCCCGCCCCAACGGCGGTGCCCGCCGGGCCAGTGACGGCGCTGACACCCAGCCTGCTGCTGGGGGCGCAGGCCACGGTCCTGGCCCGGCCCCGTGCCGCCGCCGCCGATCCGGCGGGCAATATCTATATCTTCACCGAACAGGACAGCAAGATCCACAAGTTTGCGCCCGACGGCAAAGAGATCAGCGCCTGGGATGTGCAGAACAGCGCGGGGAAACCGCTGACCGAAGGGTCGGCCCTGCTGATCAAGGATAACCAGTTACGCTTACTCGACGCCGCCGGGTCGGATCTGCTCAGCTTTGACCTGGACGGCAAGCCCACCGGCAAGACCCACCTGTGCGCCTGCTTCTTCCCGCGCGGCATGGCCGTCGCGAGCGACGGCAACTACTGGATCGCCGACACCGGCAACAATCGCCTGATCAAAGTGACGCCGGGCGGCCAGAGTGTGCAGACCATCGGCGGCAAGGGCACCGCCCCCGGCCAGTTCGCCGAGCCGGCGAGCGTCTGGGAAACCACCGACGGCACGCTCTATGTGGCCGACATCGGTAATAACCGGGTGCAGAGTCTGGCGCTCGACGGCAAGCCCCGGGCCGCCTGGTGGGTGGGGCCGTCCATTGCCCGCGACGGCAACCGCGTGACGGGCGACAGCGCCGGCAATGTGCTGGTGACGATAGCGGCGCAACAGGCCATCGCCCGCTTCGACGCGCAGGGCAAGGAACTGCAACGCTGGAGTTTTACCAATAACGGCGCGCTGCTGACCCCGGTGGGCATCGCCCCGCTCGGCCAGGATCGCTTCATCGCGTTATATCTGAACAACGGCCTGGCCGCCGTCTTCAGGGCGGGCAAGTGACGGGCGGATAGATCGCGTATAGACGACCTGGCGCGCGGTTTGTCGATCAGATATGGTATACTGGACCGATCCGGATCACTGCCCATGTTTGCCGGCGTTCCGGTTTTACGTTGTATTACAAGGTGATAACTGAGTTCGGGTCGTATTCACTGTTTTGGGGTTGGAGGTACGCATGTCCACGCCCACTACATCCGGGGCACCACCAGAGCCGGGAACATCCATCACCTCGCCGCGGGTGATCGTCGTCATGCCGGCCTATAATGCAGCGCGCACGCTGGAAAAAACCTATGGCGATATGCCGAAAGACCAGATCCATGAAGTCATCCTGGTCGATGATGTATCGTCCGACAATACCGTCGAAGTGGCCGAGCGGCTGGGCTTGAAATGCCTGGTCCACGTCCAGAACAAGGGTTACGGCGGCAACCAGAAGACATGCTACCTGGAAGCGCTCAAGGACGGCGCCGACATCGTCGTGATGCTGCATCCCGATAACCAGTACGATGCCACGCGGGTGCCGGCCATGGTCGCGCCGATTGCCGCGGGGAAGGCCGACATGGTGCTCGGTTCGCGGCTGATGGGTGGCGCCTCGGCCACGCTCAAGGGCGGCATGCCGATCTGGAAGTTTATCAGCAACCGCTTCCTCACCACCGTCGAAAACACTGTCTTCGGCACGCGCCTGTCCGAGATGCATACCGGCTATCGCGCCTACAGCCGCCGGATGCTGGAGACAATCCCCTTCCTGCTCAATTCCGACGATTTTGTGTTCGATAGCGAGGTGATCGCCCAGGCGGTCGCTTTCGGGTTCCGCATTGTCGAGGTGCCCGTCCCGACGCGTTACTTCCCCGAAGCCTCCTCCGTGAACTTCCGCCGCAGCGTGACCTATGGTCTATCGACGCTGAACGTGGCCCGGCGCTACCTCTTCCACAAGTTGGGCATTCGCCGCTACAAGCAATTCAGCAAGCGCCTGAAGGATGTGCTGGCGAAGCAGCACCAGGACACCATCATCCGCCAGCCATAACAGCGGCGCAGGCCCGCCCGGTGTACGGCGGCTATCGGAGAGAAAGCTTTGTTACGCGATAAAAAGTTCTGGATCGGGGTAGCGATCAGCATCGTCTTCCTATACCTGACCTTCCGCGGCCAGGACTTTGGGAAAATCGGGGAATCACTGAGCCGGGTTAACTATTGGGCACTATTGCCGGCACTGGGCTGTTACTTTATCGGCGTGTGGATAAGGGCGCTCCGTTGGGGGGTGTTGCTCTCGCCGGTGCGCAAGGGCATCCATCCCAACGGCTTGTTTAAAGTACTCGCTATCGGGTATATGGGCAATGATATTTTGCCCGCCCGACTGGGCGATGTCATCCGCGTCTACGTGCTAAGCCGCCGTGAGAACGTGACCAAAAGCGCGACGCTGGCGACGATCCTGGTCGAGCGCATTTTCGACGGCTTGACGATGATTGGCTTCCTGGCCGGATCGGCGCTGTTCATACAGCTCAACGCCGATCTAACGCTGGCCCTCCGAGTTTCGACGATCCTGTTTCTGGCCGGCCTGCTGGTATTTGTCTTCCTGGCGGCAGCACCCGAGCGCATCGTCACGCTGATCCGCCTCATTCTAGGCCGTAGCCCCATCGGCAAGGTGATCCCCGAGGCTTTGCACGAACGCGCGCTGCACATGACGACCTCTTTTGTGACGGGGCTTAGCGTACTCCGCAGTTGGCGCGGGTTGTTAAGCGTTATGGGCCTGTCCGTCGCCGCTTGGGGCGCCGAAGCCGCCATGTACTACATTCTCGGCGCCTGGGGCTTCGGCCTGCAAATACCAGTGCATGCCTATACGCTGACCACAGCGGCGGCGAACCTCGGCACGCTCGTCCCGTCTTCGCCGGGCTATATCGGGGTGTTCGAGGGCATCGCCATTCCGGTGCTGACTAACGTGTTCGGGCTTGAAGATCATATCGCCGCCAGTTACGTCGTGCTCCTGCACGCGGCGCTCTACTTCCCGGTGACTCTGCTCGGTCTCTTCTATATGGTGCGCGAGAGCGTGTCGTGGAGCGAACTGGCGGCCCTGGAGAAGAAAGAGGCCGCCGGACAACCCGCCGTCGCCGAGGACGAACACGACGGCGGCACGCCTGGGGGCACCCGTGGGGACGACTCCGGCGACAATGCCGGCGGCACCGATCCGATGCTCAGCACACGGGTGGGCCTGGCGCCCGGCGCCGGTGGGCGCGCGGAAGCCGTCGAGCGCGGCGCCGCGCAGTCCGGCAAGCGCTAAGCCGGAGCCGGAGCACCGGGCCGGCGATCCTTGCGGCCTTGTAAGACCTGCGGGGCGATCTTAAACCTGCCGTTAACCCCGACCTGTTAGAGTGGGTCCGGAACCGCGCGAGAGTGGCGGCGCATCCCCTGCCCGGCCAGGCAGACCGGGAATCCAGGCAGCCTGATGGGCTGCCGTTCTATTGACCCATCTGTGAAGGAGTACGTATCCGTTGGACCTGATCCAGGCTATCGTGCTCGGCCTCGTGCAAGGGCTGGCCGAGTTTATCCCCATTAGTTCATCCGCGCACCTGATTATCATCCCCTGGCTCCTGGGCTGGAAAGACCCCGGTCTCGCCTTCGACGTGGCGCTCCACATGGGCACCCTGATCGCCGTGCTGGTCTATTTCTGGCAGGACTGGGTGCGCCTGGTCCGCGGCGCCCTTAACAGCATCGCCCGGCGCAACTGGACCGCCGATCCGGACGGCAAACTGGCTTGGTACATCGTCCTGGCGACGATCCCCGGTGCCCTGGCCGGGGCGCTGGGCGAGAGCAAACTGGACGAGATGTTCCACGGCAGCACGCCATCCGCTGCCGCCAACGGCATCCTGATCATCGGCGTGGTGATGATCGCCCTGGCCGTGCTGCTCTGGATCGCTGAGCGGGTCGCCAGCCATCGTTACGATATGAGCCACCTCACCCTCCAGCAAGCGCTCACCGTTGGCGTCGCCCAGGCGTTCGCCATCATCCCCGGCGTCTCGCGGTCGGGCAGCACGATCACCGCCGGGCTGTTCATGAACTTGAAGCGCGAAGCCGCGGCGCGGTTCAGTTTCTTGCTGGGCACGCCGGTCATTGTCGGCGCGGGCGTCAAGAAAGGCTACGATATCCTGCACGAGGGCGGCATCCCCTCCGGCGATCTGCCCGCCTTTATTGTCGGCTTTCTCGTCGCGGCGGTCAGCGGCTACGCGGCCATCTTCCTGCTCCTGCGCTTCCTGCAACGCAACACAACGCTGCCCTTCATCGTTTACCGGGTCGTGGTGGGCGTGCTGCTGATCGTGTTCGTGCTGGCCGGGTTCCGCCGCTAGAGAGAGGACCTGCTTGCGGAGAACCGAGTGCGCGCTGGCATCTTAGAGGCGACTCCCGCCGCCCGCGCGGTGAGCGGCGGGGCGGCGCTGGCGCTAGCGCTGCTCGGCCAGTGGCTGCTCGACCGGCGGGCGACCTTCGGCGAGGCGACCGGGTGGCTCGTCCTGCTGGCCGCCGCCATCCTGGCTGTCTGGGCGCTTGGGTTGCCCGCCCTGCTTGCGCCGGGGCCGTTTACGCCGCCCGGCCCGGCAACCGAACGCGCGGGGCGGCTCCGGCTACTCATCCTGGCCGGGGCCATCCTCTGCGGCCTGGCCGCACTCCCCGGCTTCGTGCAACTGGCGCAGACGGACGGGCACGCGGCTCCGCGGGCAGGCTTGCCCTGGCTGCTCTGGCTGCTCAGCAGTGGGCTATTCCTCGCCGCGGCTCTGGCCGGCCACGCGGGGCAAGCGCCGCCGGACTCCACAGCACCCGCGCCTGCCCCGCACCTCCGCACGCGCCTTTGGGCGGCCCTGCCCTGGATCGCCATTATCGGCGCGGCGGCCTTCCTGCGCCTGTGGCAGCTTGAAAGCGTGCCGCGCGGCTTCTGGGCCGACGAGGCCATAGCAGGGTTACAGGCCGAAGACATCCTCTATCATGGCTGGCGCCCGCTGTTCATCGGCGGGGCCAACGGCGAACCGGCCTTCTACCTCTACGGCATCGCCGTCCTGATCAAATTCCTCGGCCCCACGGTCGTCGCCGTGCGCCTGCCCATGGCGCTGGCCGGAACACTGGCCGTCGCGGCGCTGGGCTGGCTGGCGGCCCCGGTCTACGGGCGGCGGGTCGCTCTGGTCGCTGCCGCGCTGCTGGCGGCCATGACCTGGCAGATCAACTTCAGCCGCATCGGCTTCAACGCCGCCTGGTCGCTGCCGGTCGATCTGCTGGCCGCGGGCTGTCTGCTGCGCGCCCTGGCGACGGGCCGGCTGCGCTGGTACGCGGGCGCGGGCCTGTTCTTCGGCCTGGGCTTCCAGCTTTACTATATCTCGCGCGCCTGGCTGCTGCTGCTGGCGGGGCTGCTCGTCTACCGGCTGCTGACCGAGCCGGGCCTGTGGCGGCGGGCGCGCGCCGGGCTGGCCTGGACCGGCCTGGGCCTGCTGCTGGCGGCGGCCCCGGTGCTGGTTTACGCGGCGGTCCGCCCGGCGGACTACACGGCGCGCGCCGCTTCGGTCTCCATCGCCGACGCGATTCAGACTAGGGGCAGCCTGGCCCCGCTGGGTGAGACGCTGCTCAAGCACCTGCGCATGTGGAACGTCATGGGCGACTTCAACGGCCGCCACAACCTGCCCGACGCCCGTATGCTCGACGGCGTGACCGCCGCCCTGCTGCCCGTGGGCCTGGCCCTGGCCGTCGCCGCCCTGTGGTCCCGCCGCCGCCGGTGGGTACTCGCCTGGTCCTTCCTGTTCCCGGTGGTCGGGCTGTTCGTGCTGCTGGCGGGCGGCGTACTGTCCAATCCGACCGACACGCCGCAGGCGCTGCGCACGCTGGGCGACACCAGCATGGTCGCCTTGCTGGCCGCGCTGCCCCTCGCCGCCTGGTGGGCCGCGCTCGACCGCGTCAC
>JAICKM010000871.1 GCA_025927935.1 Chloroflexia bacterium
AGTCTACCTGGCGAGTGTGCAGGCAGGCATGGCCGACCTCATCGGCGCGATCACCGAAGGGCGCGCGCCCCGCGTGACAGGGCTGGACGCCTGGCACAGCCTGGCAACGGCAGTCGCCGCGCAGGAAGCAGCTAACGGGGGCTGCCGCGTCGAGCCGCGCACCCTCCCGGCGGATCTCGGCCCTACACTGGAATAGCGCGCACGGGCACCCGCGCGAGGTTTCACAGGCGGGTACGGACAAACAAACGCCGGAGCGGATGTAGGATCCGCTCCGGCGTTATTAGCTGGTTTAGCCGGCAGGATTAAGCCGTAGCCGCGGCCTGCTGCACCTGCTCGTGGGCATGATACGACGAGCGGACCAGCGGGCCGCACTCGACGTGCTTGAAGCCCATCGCCTGGGCCTGGACCTTGATCGCCGCGAACTCCTCCGGCGTGTAGTACTTCTGCACCGGCAGGTGGGCGAACGACGGGCGCAGGTACTGGCCGATGGTCACAATGTCCACGTCATGGGCGCGCAGGTCGGCGAGCACCTGGAGCACCTCGTCCACCTCTTCGCCCAGGCCGAGCATCATACCCGACTTGGTGCGGGTGTTACCGGTCGGGTCCATGGCCTTGCCACGTTGCAGAAACTCCAGCGAGCGCGTGTACTTGGCCTGCGGCCGCACGCAGTAGTAGAGGCGCGGCACCGACTCGACGTTGTGGTTCAGGATGTCGGGCCGGGCATCCATGACCAGTTCCAGCGCGGGCCAGTAGCCCTTGAAGTCGGGGGTCAGCACCTCGATGCCGCAGCCGGGCACGTACTCACGGATGAGGCGGATGGTCTCGGCGTAAATGTCGGCGCCGCCCAGCTTGAGTTCGTCGCGGTTCACCGAGGTGAGGACGACGTGCTGCAAGCCCAGGTGCTGCACCGAGCGGGCCACGCGCTCCGGCTCATCGCGGTCCAGGTGGCTGGGGCGGCCCGTCTTGATGGCGCAGAAGCCGCAGGAGCGGGTGCAGGTGTCGCCCAGCAGCAGGAAGGTGGCTGTACGGTGCTCCCAGCACTCGCTGATGTTGGGGCAGCGCGCTTCCTCGCAGACGGTGTGCAGCCCGGCGCTGCGCATCAAGCCCTTTAGCTCGTGGTAGTTGGGGCCTTGCTGCCACTTCACGTTGAGCCAGCTTGGTTTGCGCGTGAGCGTCACGCGCTCGGTTTCCAGCTTGATGTTCGAGTTGCGCGCCTTGCGCTCCGCCGGGATAATGGTCAGCGTGCCGCTGCCGGCGTGGGACTCGCCGATGGGCGGGTCAAGGCGAACGTCAGTATCCATGAGCAATGTTTCCTTATCGCGGTGGAGGACCTACCCCAACCGCCCGCTAATATCGCGCCCGGCCGGCGCATTTGCCGTGACCGGTCGCCCATTCGCCCGGCGCACCAGCGGGCCGGGACCGTCTAGCCATTATACCATAGTCGCCCAGCGGCAGGCGTGCCGTGGCTTACGATATAGTAGCGAGAGGATCCTAGTCTCCAGCGTTACTTCTGGGGAACCGGTACAGCAGCGTCAAGACGACGATGCAGGTATGATACCAGTGAAAGTAAATCAAGTGCATCCTGCTCGCTGATAGGCCATGTGACCTTAGGTGCATGACCTGTGACATTACGGAAAGTGCCGAACATGCCTCTGAGTAAGTTTGCGAAGCCCTTCTGCTCAGACTGTTCAGTTTCTGTCCGCAAACTATTGATAGCCAATAGCGGGGCACTCAGTCCAAAAGCCTTATCAACCAGCTCGGAACCGTCCGCTGTCAATCCTGTGGTATCACGGATCTTTTGAGCAACGCTCTTCGTAGCCTCGAAAACTGCGTGAAAATAATTCTCTTGGAGCAACTCGGGTTTACAGAATCGTAAAACGTCGGGATGGACCTTCCTCCTTATCAACTCTGCACGCAACTTGCCAGCGCGCTCTTGAGCTTCGGATAATGTGCGTGCCTGGGCAACTGCTTTTAGTTTGCCATTCTCTCCTAGCTGTAAGCCACTGAAAGCGAGAATTTCATTAAGTTGATATAGGAAACTCATGAAGGATTCGGAGCGATTTGTAAACCTGACTGGCAACATAACAGTCTGGACGAAAGCTCCAACGTTGTTACCGCATTTGTCTTCTTTCTGCCGAACAGTAAGAGCTAATAGGATGCGTTCCCATTTAGGCTCACCACCTTGTTCGGCAATACCACATTGGCGAAGTAGCTCAGATAGCTCACGATGTGTTACAGCTTCTGCTAATACCTCAGCTAGCCTCCGTAAGTGGGCTTCATCGAAAGAAGGAATAGGCATATGGCGCAACTCTCCCTATAACGCCTCAATCTAGAGGACAGTATTGATTCAAGATCGGCTGTTATGATATACGACCGCCCTGCGTCACCATCCACTCGCCGCTGGTCCACGCGTCCACGGCGGTCTCGCTGCGGTAGTAGAGATCGAAGCGTAGTTGCAGGCCCGGCCAGGGATGGGGGACAAACACGGTGCGGAAGATGTCGCCCAGGTCGGGGAAGGCGACGCCGTAGGGTTCCGGCAGCACGGCTTCCAGTTCAGAGCGCCGCAGGTCGGTCTCCACGCTGATCTGGATCACCGGCTCGCGGGCATAGGAGTCGTAGACCAGTTCAAACTTGGGTTCGCGGTTGGCGGCGAAGTCGGTGATGGCGTCCGTGAACTCTGCGCCGGTGGCCGGGAGGATGAACGGCCAGTCCTCGCCGGTGGGATAGCGATAGACATTGGCGATGGCGGCCAGGCGGCGCAGCAAATCGTCCCAGCCGGCGCGATCCAC
>JAICKM010000743.1 GCA_025927935.1 Chloroflexia bacterium
CGCCGTAAACGGGCAGCACGCTGAGACCTTTGGAGCGGCCCAGGCGGTGCGTGGCCTCCGCCACCTGCACGGCCAGTTCGCGCGTCGGCGCCATGATCAGCGCCTGCACGTGGCGGTCGTCAGGGTCCACGCATTCGACGATCGGGATCGCGAAAGCGGCCGTCTTGCCCGTGCCGGTCTGCGCCTGGGCGATCACATCCCGGCCCTCGATTAGCAGCCGGATGGTCTGCGCCTGGATGGGCGTGGGTTCCTCATAGCCCAACTCGGCCACTGTTTCGAGTACGCCGGGGCTTAGTTGTAACTCGGCAAAACTACTTGCCATGCCTGTTTCTCCTTATCCAGATCCGCGCACCGGGCGGATCTTCGCGCCAGCCACGGATTCTTGGTTCACTTATCGGATAGATATAACTACGACGCGGTCCCGAATGTGCCGAAGCGGACTTCGGAATCCACTTGCGTGCCCGGCGCCTTGATTCGGCAGCCCGGCTCCGCTATATTACAGAGATAGATACGGGTGCAACCGGGCACCCGCAGACAGGAGCCTACAATGCGCCGCCGAACCCTACTCTTCCTGCTCATCTTATGCCTACTCACGGCCTGCAATCCCTTTGCGGGTAGCGAACCGACCGCCGTCCCGCCGACGGTCCCACCAACCGCGACCCTGAGCGCCGCCGCCACGGAGGCGGCCCCGGCGACGACGGCCCCCGCCGTGGCCCAGGCGACGGCCACCGCCCCGGCAGACAACGCGACGGCGACCGAAGCCGCTCCCACGGAGGCCGCCACAGGCGAACCCACCTCCGCGGCGGAAGCTACCGGCACCCCGTCTACGCCGGTGGCCGCCGCTACCATCCCTCCGGCGACGGAGCAGCAGATCACCAAGATCGAGTCCGAAGCCGCCACCGTGCGCGGCCTCAAGCCCAAAACCGATGTGCCCGAATATTTCGTCTCCTCGGAGCAGATCAAAGAGAACTTGAAGCAAGAAATAGCCCAGGATTATCCGCGCGACCAGGCGCGCCGCGATACCCTGGAGCTATGGTTGATGCGCTTTATCGACGACCAGTCGCTCGATCTCTTGCAGGTTCAGGTCGATCTGCTGGGTGAGCAAGTGCTCGGCTACTACGACCAGGATAAAAAAGACCTCTTTGTGCGCAACGATCAGCAGCCGCTAAGCCCGCTGGCCCAGGAGACGCTGGCCCACGAATTTGTCCACAGCCTGCAAGACGAATACTACGATCTCAAGAAGTTAACCCCACGCAACAGCCACAACGGTGACCGCGACAGCGCCGTGACCTCCCTGATCGAAGGCGACGCAACTATCTCCGGTATCCTCTTCGCGCAAAAGTATATGAGCCAGGCCGAGTTCCAGGAATTGCTGAAAGAGGACTCCAGCGCATCCACCAAGGTGCTCGACCAAGTGCCGCTCTACATCCGCGAGAGCCTGCAATTCCCCTATGACCAGGGCGTGAAATTCGTCCTGGCCCTCTACCAACAAGGCGGCTTCCCGCGGATCAACAAAGCGTTCCAGGACCCGCCCACCTCCACCGAGCAGATCCTGCACCCGGAAAAGTACATGAACAGCCCGCGCGACGTGCCGAAAACGGTGGACTTGGTCCCGCTCACCGATACGCTCGGCGCGGGATGGACCATGCAAGACACCAACACGCTGGGCGAGTTCGACCTGGACGCGCTGCTGCGCAGCAACAACGTGACCGACCCGGAGGCCAGCGCCGGGTGGGGTGGGGCGCGCTATGCGCTCTACCAGGGCAACGGCGGCGCGGTGGTCCTCCTGACGACCCGCTGGGATACGGCGAAAGATGCGGACGAGTTCAACGCGGCGCTCACGCAGAGCTTGAGCAAGGCCACAAAGGACGGCGCGATCTGGAACGACAACGGCCGCTTCCTGGGCATCACCCACACCGGCGATCAGGTGGTGATGCTCAGCGGAACCGAGCAAGCCGCCGTCGAGCGCGCCCTGGCGGCCGTCAAGTAGCGGGGACATGGGCGGCCAGGTACGCCGCCAGGCTGCCGATGGACTCCAGGCTCTCCAACCCCAGGTCGTCGGCGGCCAGGTCGATACTGTAGTCGCGCTCGATGGCGGTCAGCAGCGTCATGCCGCTGAACGAGTCAAGGTTCAGTTCCGCCCCGAACAACCGCGTACTGTCGGGGAGCGCGGCCAGATCGGCGGGCGGGCGCTCCAGCACCGCCGCCAACAAATCGCGCACGATGCGGCTCCAATCCGCGTCGTTGCTCATCGCGCCTCCCCCAGCCCCTGCACATCCAGAGTGAGCCAGGCCGGATAGGCGGGCAACGGCGCGTCCGTGGTGCGCTGGTACACCGTGGCGCCCGTGGTTGCCGGACCGGCGGGGGGCACCGTATCCGTCGCATGGAAGCCGAGCGAGCGCAGCAGGATCGCCATCTGCCGGTTCTGCGGGTTGGCCCGGTAGAGGGCATCCAGCGCGGGCACCTTCGCGCCAGCCGCCAGCCCCAGCAGCAGGCGCAGCAGGGCGCCGGGGATACCGCGCCCCTCCACCCGGCACGACAGCATCAGTAACTCCACCAACCAGGCGCCGTCCGCCGCCGCCTGATCCACCAGCGCGGCACCGATCAGGCCGTAATCGCCGAAGCGGTCGCGCAGCCGGGCTACCGGCACCAGATAACGCGGGTCCGCCACCCGGCGCGCGGTTTCGGCGGGCGGATAGCGGTAGCCCGTGCTGTTAAGCTGGTTGGTGCGCGCCACCAGTTCGTCCAGGCGGGACAAGTCCGCCGCGGTGGCCGGGCGCACCTCCAGTACCATCGCGCAGGATTCCAGGAAGCGGGCGCGGTCCCCGGCGAAGTCGCGTTCGGCAGCGCGGCGGGCGGCTTCCTCCTGATAGAGCCGCGTGCGCGCTGCCGCCTCGGCAGTGCCGGGGCCACCGGCAAACTCGGGCCGTTCCGCCAGCGCCGGTAGATCATCCGGAGCCAGCACCAGCACTTCGGGCAGCACGGCGGCCACGGCGGCGCGCTCGAACGTGCTGTCGTCCACGAAGGCCAGGCTGTCCAGGCCGATGTTTAGCTCTTTGGCGATCCGGCGGAGCGCGACATCCTTCGGTTCCCAGCCCACCTGCGGCGCCACAAAGCGCCCGGCCAGCGCGGGCAGGGCCAGCAGGCGCGCGCCCGCCGCCGGATCGTTGCGGCTGGCGACGCTCTGCACGATGCCGCGCCGCGCCAGGTCGTCCATCAGCGCCAGCGCCGCCGGATGTGGCTCCGGCTGGTCGCCCTCGGCCTGCACACCCGCCCACAGGGTCTCGTCCAGGTCCCAGACCAGGCACTTAATCAGGCGCGGACTCGTGGAGGGGAAGACGCTGCCGGGGGCGTTCAGCGCGGACAACTCGGTCCCCCTTCGCCCTCGCCGCTGCCCCGGTGGATCAGTTGCAGCCGCTCGCGGACCGGGTTCAGCGTCTCACGAATGGTATCGACGATGGCATCGGTGTCCATGTCGCCGCAGGAGAAGATGTCGAAGGCGGCAAA
>JAICKM010000604.1 GCA_025927935.1 Chloroflexia bacterium
CGCGCCGCCGCCGGTGCTGGCGCCGAAGCAGCCCACGGCCAGGCCGCGGGTGGACGGTGTTTGCTGGAGCCAGTCGGCGGTGGCGACGAGGCGCCCGGCCAGCAGGCCGATGTCGAAGCGCAGGTGCGCGGTGCGCTGGTCGATCTGCTCTTCCTCCGGCGTCAGCAGGTCGATGAGCAGGGTCGCCAGGCCGGCGTCGTGCAGCACCCCGGCGACATAGCGATTGCGCGGGCTGTGGCGGCTGCTGCCACTGCCGTGGGCGAATAGCACGACGCCGCGCGGCCCATCGGGCAGCCCCAGGTTGCCTTCCAGGGTAATCGCGCCGATAGGCACATGGACCACTTGCTCGGCGCCGCCTCCGGCTGTATTGGCGGTCATGGCATCGCCTCCTTACCGCTCCGCCCCATCAGAGCGCCGTCGGATAGGTCTCCGGCACCTCGCCGGAGACCCAACCCGGCGTGCGCTCCAGCGGCTCCAGGGCGCGCGTGTCGTCAAGATGGATCACGGCGTCGAATTGCGCGGACAGTTCGGCGTTGAAATAGTGGCTGATGCGCTCGGTCTCCGGGCGGTAGATCACGCCGATGGCCCGCTCCAGGCGCGGGCGGCGCAGCGCCGCCGCGGCGGGACCGTCGCGCAAGGGCAGCCAGAAGCGCGGGATACCCACCTCATGGAACAGGGCCTCGTAGCTGCCGGGCAGCCCAGGGCGGACGTGTTTGCGTTCCGCCGGCTCGTCCCAGTCGGAGGCGGCGGTGACAGTGCCGGTGTAGGTGGTGAAGCCGATGAGCGCGGTGTCGCCGTCGTGGCGCTCGCGCACCAACTGGCCGATGTTGACTTCGCCGCCCTGGCCCATCTGCGTGGCGCGGGCATCGCCCAGGTGCGAGTTGTGCGCCCAGAGGACGACCCTGGCCCGCCCGCCCTGCCTGTCGAGATGGGCGACAAGCGCGTCGAGCGTCTCCACCATGTGCGTATCGCGCAGATTCCAGGACGAGACGTGGCCGTGGAACATGCTGCGGTAGTATTCTTCGGCGTTCTTCACCAGGCGCGCGTTCTGTTCGGCAAAGAAAAACTCGTCCGCGGCAACCTGGCCGTCGCGGCGGCTGTAGTCGGCGGCGTGGCGCTGTAGCTCGACTAGCTGGTTGATCACTTCGTCCTCGCACGGCTGGCTCATGCCGAAGCCGGCGGCGTAGCCGTAGGCTTGCGAGTCTTCACCGAAGTGTTCAAAGCAGCCGTAGCGGTAGCGCGCCCGCGTGGCCGCCTCCGGGTCCACCTTGTCGAGATACTGGAGCACGGCCCGGATCGAGCCGTACATGCTGTAGAGGTCCAGCCCGTAGAACCCGGCCGGGGCCGCGCCCGCCGGGCGGTTGTCGTTGTAGTCGCGTAACCAGCCGACGAAATCGAGCACGACGGTGTTGCGCCACATCCAGGTCGGGAAGCGCTCGAAGCCGCTCAGCGAGTCGATGGCCGTGGCCCCATCGCCGGTGCCGCGCACATAGCGATTGATGCGATAGGCGTCGGGCCAGTCGGCTTCGACGGCGATGGCGGTGAAGCCCTTATCGCGGATGAGGCGCTTGGTGATCTCGGCCCGCTCGTGATAGAAGTCGTGGGTGCCGTGCGAGGCTTCGCCGATGAGCACGAAGCGGGCGTCGCCAATGAAATCAAGCAGCGCCGTGTAATCGGCGGGCGCACCGGTGAAGGGCTGGGCGGCGTCGCGCAGAGTGGTGAGGATGTTCTGGATGCCGGCCATGGTTCGCGGTCTCCTGTTCTAGGCATAGGTGCGGGCGGGCGGGATCTCCTGCCCGCCGGGCGCGGCCAGGGGGCGCGCGGCGGCCTCGGCCAGGCCGGCGCGCACCTCCTGATCGCTGGTGGGCGAGAAATCATCATACCAGAGGCCGACGGCGTAAAACGGGGTGGGTGTGATCAGGCAGATCACCTCGCCGGCCTCGGCCTGGAGGGCCTCGCAGGTCGGGGGCGCGCCGACCGGCACCGCGATCACCAGTCGTGCGGGCTGCTGGGCGCGAATGGCTTGCGCCGCCGCGCGCATCGTCGCGCCCGTCGCCAGACCGTCGTCGACCAGGATGATGGTGCGGTCCTGGATCGTGGGCGGCGGGCGGCCATCCCGGTAGAGGTGGTCGCGCCGGGCTAACTCCTGGCGCTCCTGGGCCACGACCCCGGCGAGAACTCGCTCCGGGATCGCCAGTTCACGCACCACGTCGTCATTCAAGACGACCACATCGCCCGTGGCGATGGCACCCATCGCCAGTTCTTCGTGCCCCGGCACGCCGAGCTTGCGCACGAGGAACACATCGAGGGGGAGCTGGAGGGCCAGGGCCACGGCGAATCCCACCGGCACCCCACCGCGCGGCAGGGCCAGGACCAGGACATCGGGCCGCCCCGCATAGGCCGCCAGCCGGACGGCCAGTTGCCGGCCCGCATCCATGCGGTCACGAAATACGTGCGTTGTCATGTTTGTCCCCCTCGTTACGCGCGTGTGTACCTCCGCGCGCCGGGCCGGCGGGCGCCCACCGGCTCTTAGCCGCCCGGCGTGTGCTTCTGGTACGTGCCGGTTAATTGCGCCTCGGCGATGATGTGGGTGCCCATTGCGTCGATCAAGTCGCGTTTGGTCGCGCCCGCCGGCCCGGCGCCAGGAGTGCGGACCGAACAGGTTTATTGCATTTAATTCGTAGCAAAGTATGTGCCAGAAATCACCTCTGTATTGTTCTATTACAGTACAACTGTGTGCTGCGAATGCACAGAAGATCGTACCCGGCGTCTGCTGAGAACGCTTTCATTCCGGAGATTGAATAGTGCGGTGGTTAGCGCAGTCTTTAGCGGCTCTCTTGCTTGTATTGAAGTAGCAATAGAACTATATTTGCGCGTGGCGCGGAGTTAAATGGAAACCGTGGCTCCCCGGCGACGGCCCGATTAAAATCGGGACTCCGGCCTCCCGGCGGCGACGGCCCGATTAAAATCGGGACTCCGGCGCCCCGGCGACGGCGGCCCGGCCCGCGCGGAGTCCCGATTTTAATCGGGCGGCGCTTACGACACAGAATGATCGGGGAGGCCCCCGGCGCTCGCGCCGGACGCGGCGGCCACGGCGCGCCGGAAGGCGTGGGGCGGGCTGCCGAATTTTTGGCGGAAGGCGCGCACAAAGTGGGAGACGGTATGGAAGCCGGAGGCATAACAGATGCCGGTGACAGGCAGATCGGAGACGCACAGCAGCGACATGGCAAAGCGCAAGCGCAGGCCCTGGAGATAGCTCTGGAAGGATGCGCCGGTGGCCTGGTGGAAGCATCCGCTGAAGTAGTTGGGAGTCAGATGGGCGTGCCGGGCCACGGCGTCCAGCGTGAGCGGTTCGCGGAAGTGGTGGTGCAGGTAGATCAGCGCATCGTGGACGGCCGGGTGCTGCCCGGTCGGGGTGCCCCGGCCCGGCGCATCGGCCCCCACCGCGCACCGGCGGGCCAGTTCCAGCAGGATCCGCTCCAGGGCGCCCTGGATCATGATGCGCCGGCCCATCTGCTCGCCCTGCGCCTCGGCCCAGAGACGCTGGAACTCGGCGTCGATCATGGCGAAGGCGGGGCCGGTGAACTCGGCGCGGGGTTCACCCAGGCGGCTGAAGACCAGCCGGTGTAGCTCCTCGCTGAGCATCTCGTCGGAGAAGATGACGTTGAATAGCTCCAGGGGCCGCTCCGGCTGGGGGCTGAAGCCGTGAAAATCAACCGGGGTGAGCAGGAAGCAACTGCCCGGCGCGAGCGGGTACGTCGCGCCGTTGAGGATGTGGGTGCCCGCCCCGGCGCGGATAAAGGTCAACTCATAGAACTCATGCCAGTGGATTTCATAGGGATGGGGGAAGGTTTCGTGGAACACCCGGAAGGGGGAGGCCGGACTCATGTACTCCGCGGTAATCAGCCGCGCGGGTGGATGTTTGGGCATACCGGCCTCCCCTCGACGATCAGGCGTTTTCGTAGTGGTTGCCGGCCAGGTCCTGCCCACGGGCCAGCCACATACGCCAATTGCGATTCTTCTCCGGAATCACGCGCAAGTTGGTCGAAATATAGCGCATGGTATAACCGCAACGCCGGTAGGGACTGGTGTTCGGTTCGGCGCCATGCACAATGCGCGCGTCGTGCAAGGAGCATTCCCCGCGCTCCAACTCGAAATCGACGGCCCGGCTGGTGTCGATGGCGTTCTTGATCTGGCGATGAAACGTGTTCGCGCGCATATCGACATCTTCATACTCCGAGAACCCATTGATATGCGTGCCGGGGATGACGCGCATACAGCCGTTCTCGTGCGTGCTGCGGTCCAGGGCCAGCCAGACTGTCGTGATGTAATTCCAGCCGTCGAAGCGCCCATTCCAGTAGGCCGAGTCCTCGTGCCAGGGCGTGGCCCGGCCCACATAGGGATCTTTGCAGATGAAATGGCTCGACCAGAGGGCGATATTGGGGCCGAGCACGGGTTCGACAATGTCCAGCACC
>JAICKM010000998.1 GCA_025927935.1 Chloroflexia bacterium
CTGGGTGACCGGGGCGGTGAATAACGGGACCGTAGATGTGCCGGCGATCTTGCTGGCGCCGGAGATCGTGACCCGGACCAACGTGGAGGATACAGTGGTGAACGACGGCTTCTGGACCGTGGCGCAGATTTGCACGGCGGACTTCGTGGCGGCTTGCAACGCCGCCGGAATCCGCTGACGCGCGTGCGGATGCGCAGCCTGCCTACCGCGCGCCCGCCGGAGCTTACCGAGCCGACCCGGCGCGCCAACCGGGATCGGTCCGGGCGGCGGCTTGGGCGGCCCGATCTGGGTCAGACGCCAACCATTATCGTCCTGGCGGTGATCTGGATTCTCTTCCAGCTCGCCGATCCCAACTTCCTCAGCCCGGCGAACCTCACTAACCTGCTGCTACAGATCGCGCCGATTGGCATTCTGGCCCTGGGAATCACCCTGGTCCTGTTGCTGGGCGAGATGGATCTCTCGGTAAGTGCGGTAAGTGGCCTCAGCGCGGCGATCATGGCAGTGCTGAGTGTCAAGGCCGGCCTCCCTGGCCCCCTGGCGGTCCTCAGCGGCCTAGCGACAGGTTTGGTTATTGGCGTGTTCCAGGGCTGGGTGATCACCAAGCTGCGAGTGCCCTCGTTTGTCCTTACGCTGGCCGGTTTCCTCGCTTGGCAAGGCGTGCTGCTGCTCGTGCTGGGTGAAACCGGCACCGTGAATCTGCGCGATCCCTTTGTGGTCGGCCTGACCGGCACCTTCTTCCCTCCCCTCACTGGCTGGCTGGTAGCCGGACTCTGTGTGGGGCTGGTGGGCGTGGCGGGGCTGATCGGTTTCCGCCCGCGACCGGACGCAGGCGCGTTGGACCCCACTGCGGTAGCCCGCTTGCTCCTCACCGGGGCGGCGGTGCTGGTCGCGATTGTCGTCCTCAACGCCGATCGTGGCTTGCCCTTGGCGGCACTGCTCTTCGTCGGTCTGACGGCCTTCTTCGATGCGCTGATCCGCTGGACAACCTGGGGGCGGCATGTTTTCGCCGTCGGGGGCAACGCCGCAGCGGCCCGGCGGGCGAGCATCGGCGTGGATCAAGTGCGAATCTCGGTTTTCGGCATCTGCGCGACGCTGGCGGCGTTCGGTGGCATCCTGGACGGATCGCGCCTGCTTGCGGTGAACCAATCGTCGGGCAGTGTGGACTTGTTGCTGACGGCCATCGCGGCGGCCGTTATCGGCGGCACCAGTCTTTTCGGCGGACGCGGTAGCGTCTGGGGCGCCTTGCTCGGCGCGCTGATGGTTGGCTCGATCTCCAACGGCATCGACCTCCTGGCCCTGCCGGCGGAGGTCAAGTTGATGATTACCGGCGCGGTTCTGTTCCTGGCAGTCACGCTGGACGCCCTCACCCGGCGCCAACACCAGACACGCAGGCGCTAACCGATCTCCGGCATCAGGCGCCTCCAGCAGAGACCACCGCTAAGCCGGCGTATGCCGCCGGTGCTTGGCGTGCGGTCCGTTCCCGGCGACCGGGGCGTGCCACAAGAGGAACGCGATTTGCCGCCGATGCGCTCCAGCGCCGCCTGGACGAGGCAACGCGCTGGGATGCTGCTGCGGTTGCGCCGCCTGCTGCTAATAATGGTGTGCCGACTGATCCACACATCCCTTGCGGGGCCGGGCAGCAGCAGGGTGCTGACCCGTGGGGAACACGACACCCACACCGGCCCGCCCCCGCTCGAGGGCCACTTACCGCGAGATAGTTGGTAAAGAGCGAAGGTAGGTACGGCGAACCCGACTCTGCTTGGCCGCGCCTCCAATGCGCCGCGCCAGAGGAGGCGCGGCGTGCTCAGCCTACCCCCCTGACTTTTGGGTTGTCGTTCGGCTGTCCAACCCATAGCAATGGCCGGACTGCAGCCAGCCCGGCCATCAATTTACGTCTATTTTAAACAATATTATGGTGACCCGCCAGGGACTCGAACCCTGAATCCACTGATTAAGAGTTCGGCGAAACCCTGTCCACCGCGATCCATACACGTCTATTTTGTGTGCAACTCACGCCTGTTCCATGCGGTTTTGTCTGCCGATATCCGCCGGCATCCACCCGTTTGGCTGTCAATTGGGCTGTCAAAACAACAGAAGCTTA
>JAICKM010000134.1 GCA_025927935.1 Chloroflexia bacterium
GAGGCCGACCCGGAAGCCCTGCCCATCCCCTACCTGCTGCCCGCCGTCACCGACGGACGCTATTTTGCGCGTCTGGGCATCCAGACCTACGGCTTCCTGCCCATGTCTTTGCCGGAAGACTTCGACTTCTACTCCAGCATCCACGCCGCCGACGAGCGGGTGCCGGTCGCCGCGCTGGACTTCGGCACGGATGCCGTCTACAAGGTCTTGCAGCGTTTCGGCGCGGCGGAGGGCGCATGATCACCGGTATCGACCACATCGTCATCCTGGTGGACAACCTGGATCGGGCGCAGGCGGAGTACGCGACGGTGGGGTTCACGGTGGTACCGGGCGGCGAACATGCCGGCGGGCTGACACATAATGCGCTGGTCGCCTTCGCCGATGGCACCTACCTGGAAGTGCTGGCTTTCCGGCGCCCCCTGGCCGAGTTGGCTTCCGGCATGTCGCTGCCGCCCGGCGGTCTGAGTCGCCTGACGGAACGCTGGATCGCCCGCGCGGCGGGCGGGCCGGGCCTGCTCGATTTCGCCTTGCTGCCCACCGCGCTGGCCGCCGACCTGGCCGCTGCAAGGGCGCGCGGGCTGGCGCTGGAGGGACCACGCCCCGGCGGGCGGCGGCGGCCCGACGGCCAGGAAGTGGCCTGGGAACTAGGCATCCCGGTCGCGCCGGATCTGCCCTTCCTGTGCGCCGACGTGACGCCCCGCGACCTGCGGGTGCCCACCGGCGCGGCGCGGGAGCACGCTAACGGGGCGCGCGGCGTCGCGGGCATCACCGTGGCGGTGGATACCCTGGCCCCAGCGGGGGCGCATTACACAGCGCTGCTCGGCGCGACGCCCACCGGCGACGATGCAGCGGCCCCCGGCGCGGCGCGCGCCACCTTCCTGCTGGGCACGGCGGAGATCACGTTGCTGGCCCCGGATGGCCCGGACGATCCCTTGCACGCCTATCTCGCGGCGGGCGGCGCGCGCCCCTACACATTGCAACTCCTGGCCCGGCCCGGCGCACGGCCGTTGGACCCCGCCGGCCTGGGCGGGGCGCGGATCAGTTTTCTTGGCGCGGAGGATAGCCCGGCATGAAAGCCAATCACTATCACCTGGTCACGCACTGGCACGTGCGGGGCCGGGTGGAAGAGATTTATGACCTGCTCTATGACGCCACCGATCTGCCCCGCTGGTGGCCGTCCGTCTACAGCGAGGTGCGCCAGATCAGCCCCAACGACGCTACGGGCACTGGCAGCCGGTTCACCTTGCGCGCAGCGGGCTGGCTGCCCTACACCATCTGCTTCCAGTTCCAGACAATGGAGGCGCAGCGCCCCAGCCGCCTGGCCCTGCAAGCGCGCGGCGACCTGACCGGCGAAGGTATCTTTACCCTGGCGCAGGACGGCGAGTGGGCCAACGTCACCTATGACTGGCGTATCGAGGCCGATAAGCCGATCCTGCGCTATTTCTCGTTCATCCTCAAGCCCCTGTTCGCCACCAATCATCGGTGGACGATGGAGCGCGGCCTGGAAAGCCTACAACGCGAACTGGCCCGCCGTCACGCGGCTCCCGGCCCGGAGCAGGTGCGTATCGCGCCAACCCCGGCGCGCGGCGGGAGGCCGTTACGACCCTTGCTGGGCCTCGCGGCGCTGGCGCTGGCCGGGTGGGCCGCCAGTCGCACGCCCGAGGCCCGGCGCCTACTCGAAGCCGGTCGCGTCGAACGCGACCGCTGGTTGGGCCCCGGCCCTGGTCTTTAGCGGCCCGTCCTGGGCCGGTGGAGGATATAATGGCGAGCAACGACTATCATTTCATCACGCACTGGCGGGTCGAAGCCCCTATCGAAGAGGTCGCTGAGATCCTGAGCAATGGGGTGGACCTGGTCCGCTGGTGGCCGTCGGTGTACCTCAACGCTGAAGAGTTAGAACCGGGCGATGCGGAGGGCGTGGGCCGCGTGATCAGCCTCTACACCAAGGGCTGGCTGCCCTACACACTGCGCTGGCAGTTCCGCGTGACCGAGTCGCGGTTCCCGCACGGCTTCACCCTCGAAGCGTGGGGCGACTTCGACGGGCGCGGCATCTGGACGCTGGAGCAAGACGGGCCGTGGGTCGATGTCACGTATGATTGGAAGATCCGCGCCGAAAAGCCGCTGCTACGCTACTTCTCGTTCATCATGAAGCCGATCTTCGGCGCGAACCATCGCTGGGCCATGGCCCAGGGCGAGGCAAGCCTGAAGCTGGAACTGGCCCGCCGCCACGCCGCCACCGCCGAGGAGCGCGCCCAGGTGCCGGCCCCACCCGGCCCCACCAGCGTGGCGCCCGGCGCCTTGCTGGTCGCCCTGGCGGCGATGATCGCGGGGGCCGGCTGGGCCTGGCGGCGCGCACAGGCGGCGCGCGAGTAACCGGACTGTTAGCAACCCGCCCCGGCGGGAGGAGCATGGCATGGCGAGCAACGACTATCACTTCACCACGCACTGGCGCGTGCGCGGAGACATCGAGGAAGTCTACGCAATCCTGGCCGACGGGGCGACCCTCGCCCGCTGGTGGCCCGCGGCCTACCGCGAGGCGCACCCGGTGGACCTGGGCGACGGGCAGGCGGGCCGCAACGCCGTCTATATGGTGACGCGCGGCTGGCTGCCCTACACCCTCGGCTTCCGCTGCCGCCTCCTGGAATCCCGCGCGCCCACCTACCTGCGCGTCGAAGCCCAGGGCGAGCTGGACGGCGAAGGCGTCTGGCGGCTGGCGCAAGACGGCCCCTGGGTGGACGTGATCTATGAGTGGACAGTGAAGGCCACCAAGCCGCTGCTGCGCTACCTGTCCTTCCTCCTGCGCCCGCTCTTCGCCGTAAACCACGACTGGGTAATGATGAAGGGAGAAGAGAGCTTGAAAGTCGAACTCGCACGCCGCCACGCGCGCACGCCCGCCGAACAGGCGCGCATCCCGGCGCCGCCGGGGCCATCGCCGATCACGCCGCTGCTCAGCATCCTGGCGGTTGGCCTGACCCTGGGAGGCGCCGTGCTGCTCTACCGCAAGCTCACCGCGCCGCAGGCCGGGCGGCAGTCGTTTCACTTCGACCCGGATCGGATCGCCTACTTTGAGGCCAATGGCTGGCGCTCCTATTACGAGCGCGACTGGCGCCGCCTCTTGCAGCTCCTGGTGGGCATGAACCAGGAGCAGTTCCGCATCCCCTTCCCGCTCTCGATCCTGGCCGCGTACTATGTTACCCGCGCCTCCATTGCCTGGGTGCCGGTCGACCATGACGAAGCGGTGGTTCGTTCGTACTATGAGAAGTTCTACCGCATGGCCGCGCGCTATTCCGGCCTGCGCTTTGACCCGGTGCGCGTGGGCGAGCTAGAGTTGCGCTACAACGACGACCACCGGCGCCTGGTGGGCCAGGCCGACAAGACCCCCTTCATCGAGACGATGGTCCAACTCCATAGCACGACCTTCGGGATCGCGCCGGAGCAAGCCCGCGAGTCCGCTGAGTTGCGTGTGCTGGCGAACAACACCGTGGATAAGATCACCGGCAAAACCTCGACCGACGTGGAAGGCGACTGGCGGCGGCTGGAGGAGTACCTGCGCCAGTGCTATCGATCAATCGACCGGGCGCTGGCGGCGCGGAAAGGCCCCGCCCCGGCAGGGGAGCTGGAGGCGGTACACGCGTAGGCGGGGGGTGAGGGAAACCGGCGCCCGCGTCAGGCCGCCGCGGAACGTGCGAGCAGCGGAGCGAGAAAGTCCAGCAGCAGCGCGTTAACGCGATCCGCCGCGTCGTGCTGTACCCAGTGGGTGGCGTCCTCGATGACATGCAGCCGCCCATCGTCGCACAGGGCGATGCTCTGCGGGGCCATTTCGCGGCCCAGCGCCTGGTCGCCCGCGCCCCAGATCATCAGCGTGGGCACGTGGACGCGCGGGTCCGCGGCGCGAGGCGGCGGGCGGCGCCAACCCGCCCCGTACCCATTCAGCATGGCCGTGATCGCGCCGGGCCGCGCCCACGCCGCCCGGTAGCGGCGCAGATCGGCGGCGGTGAACGAGCCGGCGCGGGCCGACCGGCGCATCCCTTCGGTGAGCACGCGCCAGTTGCCCGCGCGCAACAGCCATTCGGGCAGGCCCGGCAACTGGAAGAACGCGGCATAGAGGCTGCGCACGCGCTGGCGCGTGTTATGGCGCAGGTTGTCCTCCATCACCGCCGGGTGCGGCACATTGAGGATCGCCAGGCGCGCCACCCGATCCGGGTGCTCCAGGGCCAGCACCCACGCAACCATAGCGCCCCAGTCGTGGCCGATAATCGCCGCCTGCTCCCGCCCGGCAGCATCGAGCAGCCCGACGATGTCGGCGGCCAGGACGTTGGTGCGATAGGCGCGCAGCCCGCGCGGTTTGTCGCTCCGATTATAGCCGCGCTGGTCAGGCACCAGCACCCGGTAGCCCGCGGCGGCCAGCGCCGGGATCTGCCGCCGCCAACCGTACCAGAACTCCGGGAAGCCGTGCAGCAAGACCACCAGCGGCCCCTCGACCGGGCCGGCGGCCATCACGTGCAAGGTAATGCTGTTGGTCGGGATGTAGTGTTCTTCGAGGCGTGTTGCCATGCCGTTACCTCCGTGGCCGCGCCGTCCGGCGGCCCCTACCCGGCATCCTTCGCACGACCTGTGCCAGGGTCACCAGACCGGACGCGCAGGTTCGACCTGACCAGCGTGGGCGTGCTGGTCAAGAGCGGGGCGATTTGCTATAATCGGGGCAGGAAGATGATCTGCCCGTCACGGTAGGACCTGAGCGACAACGCGCCCGCCGCCATCCGGCCCGCGCAAGGGAGACGACGAATCATGGGACGGTTATTGTTTGGCATCGTGCTGGCTATTGTCGGGCTGATGTACCTGGCGGCGGCCTGGATGTCGGTGTTCACATCCGCGGGCTTCCTGACCGGCAACCTCTTTGGCGCGCTGCTGTTCCTGGTGGTGGGCGTGCTGGCCGCCGGGGCTTCGGTCAATCTGCTGCGTGAGAAGCGGCGCTAGACTACCCCGACCGCCGGCCCTTGATCAGGCGCAGCACCGTGCTGCGCCCCGGCAAGCCCGCCAGCGCGCCCCGGCGCGTCGTCGCCAGGGCGCCCGACGCGTTGGCCCAGTCGAAAATCTCGGCTACATCGCCAATCGTCAGCCGGCGTAGATCCAACCGCGGCGCGCCCTCCTGCGACGCTTCGGCGCCTTCTCCCTGTGGCGCCATCCGGTCGAGCAGGGCCACCAGCAACCCGGCCAGAAAGGCGGCGCCGGCCCCGCTGCGGTCCTTGACTGCGATGTCGCAGGCCGGCAAATTCACCACCTCAAAGCCCCGCCCGCCCGGCTGCCACAAGCCGTAGGTGCAACCCGCCGGGCCGCGTGTCAGCGCCAGCAACAGGGGCCGGGTGCGCCCCACCGCCAACCGGCCCACCCAGACGCGCAACAACGCATCCAGCCGCCCCGCCTCGGTTGACGCTGCGCCGCCCATGAGCATGATCAGTTCGTGGCTGCTCAGCATGAGGATGTCCACCTGCGGCAGCACGGCATGGTAGAGATCGCGGGCGCGCTCCGGGTATTGCCAGAGCGCGGGCTGCCAGTTCACATCAAAGGCCACCGCCGCGCCCATATCCGCCGCATAGCCCAGCGCCATGTGCAGCGCGGCCCGCGGCAGCGCATGGGCCAGCGAGACTCCCGACCCCAGCACCACCTGGGCGCGCGCCACCGCCTCCGCCGGCACCCACTCCGGACTCAGCAACTGGTCGGCGCCCCCTTCGCGATAGAACAAGGCTTGCGCCTCGGTTACGGTTCCGCTGCCGGTCACGGCGGCGGGAGCCTCCGCGTGGGGTTCCTTGCGGCTGACAAAGGCGACCGGCGTGCGCCCGCGCGGGTGGACGCCGATGTAGGTGGTGTCCACGCCATAGGTCTCCAGCGCGCCGATCAGGTAACGCCCGAAAGGATCGTCGCCGACCAGGCTGAGCAGGGCTGCGCGGCGGCCCAGGCGGGCGACCCCGGCGGCCACGTGGGCGGGGATGCCGCCGGGCGCGCGGGTGAAGGTGGTCGCGGTCAGCAGTGGGCCGGACCCGTTCGCCACCATATCGACCACCAGTTCGCCCACCGCAAGCACGTCGATATCGGCGTCCGCATGGCCGTCCGCCCCGCGCCCGGCGGCAGGCGAAACCGGGCCGGTCCCGCCGGGCAACCAGTCGCTCATAGGCTCTCTCCTCTAGTCCGGCGTGGGATCGGGTGGGAACGCGAGCGCCGGTATTGGCCCGCCACCGGGCCAGGGCATATCTAGCCCTGCGCGGCGGTATCCTCCGGCGCGACGGCCTCCGCGGGCGCGGTCTCGGGCACGGTGGGGCCGGCAATCGCCAGGACAAAGCGGTTGGGGTGGAGGTAGCTGCGGGCCACGCGCTGCACATCCTCGACGGTTAGGCTGTTGACGATCTCCGGGTAACGCTGTATATAGTCCCAGCCGAGGCCATATAGCTCGATTTCGAGAATCTGGCGCACCAGGCCGTTGTTTGTTTCGAGGCGCAACGGCAGGGTGCCGGTGAGGAATCGCCGCCCCGCGTCCAGTTCCTGCGCGCGCACGGGTTCGTCCTGCATCCGCCGGATCTCGGTCAGGATACTGGCGACGGCGCGGCGCACATTGGCCGGGTTAACTCCCGCCCTCACGGCCCACGGCCCAGCGCCCAGGCCCGCCTCCAGGCCGCTGTAGGCGTAGTAAGCCAGGCCCTGGTCCTCGCGCACGCTCTTGCCCAGGCGGCCATAGAGACCCAACCGCCCCAGGATCAGGTTCATCATCTCCATCGCGTAGTAGTCGGGATCGGTCCGCCGCAGGGCCGGGAAGCCCAGCACCAGGTCGTTCTGCGTCTTGCCGGCCAGGAAATGCTGCACTTCGCGGGTCTCGGCGGGCTGCGGCGCGTCGGGGATGACCAGGGCGGGCGCCCCGCCGTCCACCTGCCAGTCGCCCAGCGCTTGCCGGGCCAGGTCCAGCCCCGCCTCCGGCGTGATGTCGCCGACGATGACCAGGATGCCGGTGTCGGGGCGCACATAGGCGCGGTAGTGATCTTCGAGGTCCTGGCGGGTGATGGTGCGCACCGACTCCAGGCTGCCGCCGGCCTCGCGGCCATAGGGATGGCCGTCCGGATAGGCGGCGGCGCGAAAATCGCGATCGGCCACGGAGCGGGTGTCATCCTCCTGCTCCAGCAGCCCGGTGATCAACTGGCTGCGCAGGCGCTCGACTTCGTCCGCCGGGAACGACGGTTCGCGCAACACCTCGGCCAGCGTTTCGAGCAGGAACGGCGCATCTTCGCGCAAGCTCCGCCCGCCAATCTCCAGCAGATGGAAGCCCGCGTCGAGGCCGAGCGACATGCCGCGCTCCTCGGTGCGCTCGTTGAGATCGCTGAAGGTGTGGCGGCGCGTGCCCCGGCGCATCGCTCCGGCGGTGAGTCCGGCCACGCCGCTCTTGCCCGGCGGGTCGAACAGGGCGCCCGCACGCATGCTGAGCCGGACGCTGACAGTCGGGATAGCCGGGTTCGGATAGATCAGCACCACGAGTCCGTTGGGCAGCACCTGGCGGGTCACGCTGTCCGGCCCCAGGGCGGGAGTGCGCGCGGGCGCGACGCTGAGCGTGGAAGCAACCGGCGAAGCAGATTCTTGCATAACTGGATTACCTTCTCCGCGGATCGCGGCCCGCCCCGCGCATATGGGCGGCGGGGCCGGGCGCGGTGCGCTAATAATTGAGGTAGGCCGGCAGCCGGTCGGCAAAACGGCGCATCTCCTCGTCCGTGGAGAGCGTCGTGCGCATCAGACTGGTGGCCGGTACGGTGGCGTTATAGCGATGGATCTTCTGATTGATCTCGTCCATCATACGGGCATGGTAGGTGGTGGCGCGCGCATGGCGCAGTTTCAGGGCGGCGATCTCCTCGCGCATGCGGCGCAAGCCGCCCGCATCGGCGGTCAGCGCATCCAGCCGGCGGCGCAGGAAGGCAAAGTGGCGATCCGCGGCGGTGCGCCAGGCGGCCAGATCGTTCTCGATGTCGCTCGCCAGCTCGATCCAATCCGGGCGATAGTTGCCGCTTTTGAGTACGCGGAAGGCCAGGCGCCACTCCTCCGGCACAAACGGGTTCTCTTCGAGATCGAGTTGCTTATCCGGACCGGTATCGACTTTAAACTCGCCCGAGTCCTGGGCCTCGCGGATACGCCGCTCCGCCATGGCGCGGAACTTATCTTCGTGCTCACTAACCGAGTCCATAGACATGCCTTTCGCTACGCCGGCCGGATCGAGAGGGCCGCGTGCATGGGCGCGGCCCCGGCCTGTCAATTATACCAGCAAGCCCCCGGCCCTGCCAGCAACTCGCCGGGCGGGGGCAACGCCCCATCCGGTAGACGTTACCGGCGGCGGGGGCGGATCTCCGCCGGCACGCCCACAGCCAGGTGATCGGCGGGCACGGCGCGGGTGACGACGCTGTTGGCGCCGATGATGGACCGGTCGCCGATGGTGACAGCGCCGAACACTTTGGCCCCCGCCCCGACCACCACGCCATCGCCCAGGGTGGGGTTGCCGTCGCCGGGCACGGGCGTGCCCGGCCCCGGATAGCGGTAGCCCAGCGTCACGCCCTGCGCGATAAAGCAGTTGCGCCCGGTGCGCACCTCCGGCCCGATGACGATGCCGACCGAGTGCGGCATCTGGCAGCCGGGGCCGAGATCGGCGGCAGGATGGATCTCACAGGCGTAGATGATGCGGTGCAGCCGGTAGATCCAGAACGGGAGCTTGGGGATGCCGCGCCGGTACAGGCGATGATAGAAGCGGTACATCCCGAGCGGGGACATTTTCACGAATGAGGCACTCCTCCTGCGCCGGGCACCCGGCGTCGCGCATATCGGCGGCAGGCGCGGGGGCGGGGTGAACCGGGCGTGAACTGCCCCCGCCTAACAGCAGGAAGAGTGCCGCCTGCCGGGGCGCCCGGCAGGGCCGCCCGCTAGTCGGCGACCGGGTCCAGGCGCCGCCCGCCGATCAGCTTGAAGGCGAGCAACAGCGTGAAGCTAAACAGCACCAGGATGGCGGCCAGCACGACGGTGCGGTTCAAGTCGCTCTCCAGGGCCAGGTAGATCGCCAGGGGCAAGGTTTGCGTGCGGCCCGCGAAGTTCCCGGCAAAGAGGATGGTGGCGCCAAACTCGCCCAGGGCGCGCGCCCAGCCCAGGACCGCGCCGCCGAGCAGCCCCGGCAGCGCCAGGGGCAGGAGGATGTGGCGGAAGACCTGCGCCCGGTTGGCGCCCTCGGTGGCCGCCACGTCGAGCAGTTCGCCCGGCACCCCGCCGAAGGCGATGCGCGCCGCCTTCAGGTAGAACGGCGCGGCGACGAAGGTCTGGGCCAGCACCACGGCGGCGAACTGGAAGGCGATGTCGATGCCCAGAGTGTCGAGCAGCGGCCCCAGCAGGCCCCGCCGCCCGAAGGTAAACAGCAGCGCCACGCCGGCCACCGCGGGCGGCAGTACGATGGGCAATTCGACCAGCACCTCGACCAGCCGCCGGGCGGGAAAGCGCCGCCGCGCCAGCGCGTAGGCCAGCGGCGTGCCGAAACCGATCATCAAGCCCAGGCTGCACAGGCTGCTCAGCAGGCTCAGCCGTAGGGCATCGAGCACCACCGGGTCGCGCAGATAGCGCGTGAGATCGACCAGCGGCACGCGCAGCAACAGCGCGACCACCGGCAGCGTGGCGAAAGCCACCGCCACCGCGCAGAGCAGGGCCAGCCCCACCTGTCCCAGCAGGCGCGGCCAGGAGAGCGGGTGCGGCGGTGGCGCCGTCGCGGACCAGCGGGCGGCGGCCGGGCGCGACCGGATCACGGTTGAACCCCGGCAGTCGCGGCGGCGGGCAAGAAGCCGAACTGCCCCAGCGCCGCCTGGCCCCCGTCGCCGGCCACGTAGGCCAGGAAGGCCCGCGCATCCTGGGCGTGTGCCGCATCCTTCAGCACGGCGATATAGTAGACGGCGATCACATTGGCCGAGTCGGGAATGGTCACAGTTGCCACCGGCTGCGGACTGCCGCCCGCGGCGTTGTTGGCGGCCTGCGCGTCGGTGCCGTAGACCACGCCCGCGTCAGCCTCGCCGAGTTGTACTTTCGCCAGCACCTGGCGCACATTGTTCTCCTGGCTGATCAGGTTCGCCAGCATCCCGCGCTTGAAGTCCGCACCATACGCCGGGTCGGCGGCGAGGTTGTCGAGCATCTGGAGCGTGTAGTTGCCTACCGGGACGGTCTTGTCGGCCAGGACGACCTTCAGGCCGGGGCGGGCCAGATCGGCCAGGGTGGTGATGTGGCCGGGGTTATCGTGCGGCAAGACCACCACCAGGGAGTTGCGCGCCAGCGGATAGGGCGACTCGACCAGCCCCGCCGCCACCGCGCCGTCCATCGTCTTTTTGTCCGCTGCGGCAAAGAGATCGGCGGGAGCCTTCTGCTGCAACTGCGCCAGCAGCGCCTGCGACCCGCCGAAGTTATACTGTGGCGCGGCCGAGCCGGGATGCGCCGCCTGCCAATCGGTGCCCAGCGCCGTCATTGCCTCTTGCAGCGACGAAGCGGCGAAGATGGTCAGGCTGCCGGCCCCGGATGTGCCGGCTTGGGGCGTATTGCCGGCAACGGGCGGGCCGGATGTACCACACGCCGTCAGCAGCCCGAACGCCAGGAGCAGGATGAAACAGGCGGTAAGCAGCCGATTCGATCTGTACATAAGCCTCCCTATCCCCCGGCAGAGAAATTAAGCGGCAACGGCCTGCAGGGCGTCTTCGAGCCAGGCTAGCACGGCCTGGTTTTGCCGCAAGCGCACATCGACCACCAGGCGGCGGAAATCGGCGGGTGGCGTCGTGTCCAGCGCGGCCAGTTCGTCTTGCAAGCGGCCCACCACGGCGCGGGTCTGCGCGTGCTGCGCGGCCAGGAGCGCGGCGACCTCCGCCGGGTCGCGTTGCCCGGCGAAGTAGAGTTTGAGCAGGAACTCCAGCCGCACCTCGCGCGTGTGCGTGACCGGTCCGGCCAGCCACTCGGCCAGCACGCGTTCGCCCTGCGGCGTGAGGGCGAACAGCCGGCGCGGCGGCGCGATGCCCGTCGCTTCGGCCCCCTGGTCGTGCACGAGGTCGCGGCTCGCCAGCTTCTTGAGCATGGCGTACAACTGGTTGATCGGCACCCGGCAAACGTCGGCCAGCACGCCGCCCGGTGCGAAGGCGCGATGCAAATCGTAACCGTGCGCCGGCCCCGCGGCCAGCAAGCCCAGCAACGCATATTCCGCCGGTAACAGGTGCGCGCTTCCCCGTGCCATCGCTCATCCCCTATTCATTAAATGAATACCTTACTTCCATTGTAGCGCCTGGCCCCGCGCGAGTCAAGCAGGATGCCTTACATCCGGTTTGTACTCACCACGGAGGCGCAGAGAGCGCAGAGATTCGGATATAAGTGAACTCAAGCGTCAGCCGTATCTCTTTTGGTTAAAAGGCATGTCGCACCACCGAACCATATTCCATTTAATAATCTCTGCGTCCTCTGTGCCTCCGCGGTGAGTACAAATCGCCGCTGGGGATGGGGATTCGGCGCCGGTATGCTATAATCGGGGGTGAGCAGCACGCCGATTACCGGCGCGGCGCCGACTGCCGCGCCTGCCTCTAACGAGGCATCTAAAGAGACACCAACCGACGCTTCCCGCCCCCGCCGCGCCTGGCCGTGGGGCCTCCTGGCGATCCTGGCCCTGGCGGCGGCGATCCGCGCGGTGCCGCTGCTGGCCGTGCTCGCCAACGGCGGCAGCCCGATCATCGGCGACGAGGGCAACTATATCGAGGCGGCGCAGGCGCTGGCCCACGGCCTGGGCATCCCCGACAGCTGGCTCTGGATCCGCCCGCCCGCCTACATCGTCTTCGTCGCGGGCGTCTTCCGGCTCAGCAACGACAGCCTGGTCGCGTTGCAAGTCGCCCAGATCGCCGTCTCGCTGCTGACCATCGCCGCCACCTACGGCCTGGTGCGGACCGCCTTCCCGCCGGGC
>JAICKM010000890.1 GCA_025927935.1 Chloroflexia bacterium
GACCCGGGGTGAGCGCGCGCTTTTCCTGGCACTGGTCGCCCTGGCCTTGCTCACACACGTCGCTTTCCTCGACGCGATCCCCTGGCGCTTCCACTTCGACGAAGGCTTCGCCTTCACCGAGGTCATGCGCTATTACCAGGGGCCGGCCATCCCGCTTTTTACCACGACATGGCACGACACCGGCCTGCCCAGCCTCTTATTCGCTTACGAGGCAGGGTTGATGCGGCTGCTGAGGCCGGGGCTGGGCAGTGAGCGCCTGGGGGTGGCCCTGATCGGCGCCCTGCTCGTGGTGCCGGTTTATGGACTGGCCCGGCTGGCCTGGAGCCGGACGGCGGCGGCCCTGGCCGCGTTCTTCGTCGCCGTGTCCGCCGCCGCGATCCATTACAGCCGGGTCAGCATTCTGAACATGACCACGGCGTTCTGGTGGGCGGTCTGCTTTTACTTTCTGCTGCGCGGCCTCTATTCGCGGCGGCCCGGCGATTTCGTCTGGGCGGGGCTGGCGGCGGGCACGAGCATGTACACATACTACGGCACGCGCCTGCTGCCCTACCTGTTGCCGGCTTTCGCCGCCTATTTGCTTGTGTTCCACTGGCGCGCGGCGCGGGAGCGGTTGGGCCACTTCGCCCTGGTGGGGATAGGCTTTCTCGCCGGGTTTGGCCCGTTGCTCGGCTATTTTCTGCAGAATCCCGACATGTGGGTGAGCCGGGGCCTGAGCATCATGAATGTGCCGGCGCAAATCCCGGCTACCTGGGCAGACTGGATGAGCGACTGGCAGATCCTGGCCCCGCTGGCCTGGCGCAACTTCCTGGGGTTGAGCGTCGAACCCGGGCGCGATCTCGTCTATTTCGCGCCGCTGCTACTGCCCGCCGAAGCGGTCTTGCTGGTGCTGGGCCTCGCCCTGTTGATCCGGCGCTGGCGGCAGCCGGCTGCTTTCCTGCTGCTGCTGGCTGCGGGTGGCGTCGTGCTCACTGGCGGCACCCTGCTCGACGCCACAACCATTCCGAACTTTGCCCATTGGACGCCCGCGTTTGCCGTGATGTACCTGGCGCTCGCACTGCCGCTCGCTCTCTGTTTGCAGGCGCTACACAGGATGCCGCGCCGCGTCTGGCTCGTGAGCGGCGCGATGCTGGCAATCGCCCTGGTCGCCGATGCCGGCGCTAATCTGTACAGTTACCTGATCGTCTACCCGCCGCGCGTCCCGCCGGACCGCTCGCTGGAAGCCCTGCAAGGCCGCTACCTGGCGAGCATTGGCGACCAGGCCCGCGTGCGCATCGCCGGCGTCACCTGGCAGCCGTTCAACCCCGAGATCGCCGCCCTGCTGAGTCCCCAGACTCCGGCGGGCGACCTGCTCAACCCCAGCCGCGAACTGCCCCTGCCCGGCGACCCGGCCCATGACCTTGCCTTTGTGTTCTACAACGACCAGGAGCCGCTGCTGCCGGTGGTGCAAGCCTATTATCCGGGCGGGCAGATGACCGCGTTGCAAACCCCCGACGGCAACCACGTCGCCACGGCGTACCGCGTCCCGGCAGCGCAGGCCGGCGCGCTGTACGGCGTCCAGGCCGAGATGCGCGCGGCGCACATCGTCAACCGGGTGGAATGGTCCGGGCTGCTCCCGGCTTTCGGCGCCCTGCCTCCCGATACCCTGGCCTATCCCGTGATCGCCACGTGGAGTGGGGCTGTGTATGTGCCGGGTGGTTCCGTGCGCGTGCAGGTGGTGGGAGACCCGGCGGCGCCGGTCTGGGTGCAGGGCCAACCAGTGGGGCCGGATACGCCAATGGCCGTCGAGCCGGGTTGGGTGCGCATCGCCTTGCAGGCCCAACTGACCGGGCCGCGGCCCCTGCAACTGCTGCTCCAGGCCGGGGGCGATCCCCCGGCGGAGATCCCCACGGCCCGCCTCTGGCCGGAGCCGCCCAACCAGGGCCTCGCCGTAACGCTGAGCGGGCCGGGCGGGCCGGTCCACCGTATCGACCCGTTTGTCAGCGCGCGGGTAGTGCAGGTTGGAGCGTCTCACGATCCGGCGCCGCTCTCCGCGGGCCTGGCGACGGGCGGCACCACCGGGGTCCGTTGGACAGGCGAGGTCGCGACCGGTGCTGGCACCTACACAATGATCCTGCACGGGGATGCGCGCGTGCAACTGTGGATCGATGGGCAGCTTGTCGTGAACGGCTGCTCGCCCGCGTCCGAAGCGCGCGAGGTGAGCGGGCCAGTGGCCCTGACCGCCGGGTGGCACCGGGTGCGGCTGGATCTGCAACCCGGCGGCGGCACGGGCGGCGTCGAATGGCACTGGGTGCGACCTGACGGCGTGCGCGAGGTCGTGCCGCCCGGTGCGCTCCGCATCGGCCCGGATGCCCGGCCCACCGCACCTATCGCGTGGCCCGATCCGCCGGGACCGGTGATCTGCCCCTAGCACTTCCCCGAATCATAGACGGCCCCGGATCGGAATAAACCAATCCGGGGCCGTCTCTGTGGGGGCCAGGTTAGGCGCGGGCGGTATTTAACTCGCGGCTTGCCAGCGGGGCTCGTCCGCACGCAGCGGTGTCACACCGGCGTGGGGGTGCTCGACGGTTTCGGGGCGGGCGGGTTCGGCGCCGGCTTGCGCGGCGGGGGTCCAGGTGCCGTAGACGATCCACTCGCCGTTGCGGCCGTCGCGCGGCATATGCAGTTCGATCTGGTCGCCCATCTGGGCGCCGAGCTTCTGA
>JAICKM010000162.1 GCA_025927935.1 Chloroflexia bacterium
CCCGCGCCGGGCGGGCGACAGCCTGCCGCAAGAAGCCTATCACGGCGCCGCCGAAGTGCTGCGCCTGGGCCATGCGCAATATTTCTCCGGTCCCGACGGCACCCTGGCCTGCCTGCCGCTGCAACCGGTGGAGCGCGGCGGGGCGCGGCTGGCGCCGACGGGGGTGCTGGTCGTCGGTAGCCCCAGCCCCGATGCCTTCGGTCCCGCCGACCGCGACCTGCTCAGCCATCTCGCCACGCAGGCCACCGGGATCATCGCGGCCCAGCAGGTCCACGCGGCGGGCCGCGCCCTGCGCAGCGTGATCGGGCTGCCGGTGGCGAGCGCGCAGGTGCTGGACCGGGTGCCCGCGCTCATCTGCCGGGCGCTCAATGCGCCGGTCTGCCTGGTGCATATTCTCGACCGCCGCCAGGACCGGTTCGTCTTGACCGGGAGCAGCGGCGTGAACCCGGACGCGGCGGCCCTGGCCGATCTGGCGCTGCCCAGTGAAGATCCGCACCTGGCGGCGCTGTTTGCCACGCCGCCGGAGCAAGTGGATGCGCCGGAGGGGGCCGGAGTCCGGCTCTGGACGCCTGCCTTGCTGGAAGCCGCCGGGCTGCGCTTTGGGGTGGCCGCCCCGTTGTGGGTGGACGGCAGGCCGTTCGGCGTCATCTCGCTGCACACCTTTGACGGGCGCCGGCTGCCGCCGGGCACACCGCGCGCGCTGGCCGGGCTGGCCGCCGAGTTGGGCACTGTCCTCGAAAGCATCCAGCAGCAACGCCGGTTGCAGGCGCTGACGGCGCTCAGCACGAGCCTGGTGCAGTTGGGGACGGGCGAGTATCTGCCCGCCACGATCACCCCGCAAGCGACGGCCACGGCGCACCTGGATCGCCTGTTGCGCAGCGCGCTGGAACTCACCGAGGCCACCGCCGCCTATCTCCTGCTGCGCAGCGACGGCCCGCCGGGCGTGACACTCTGCGCGACGGCGGGCGCGACGCACCCGACGATCACCCGGCAATTGCCGCCCACAGCGGGCAGCGTGCTGGCGCTGAACGAACCGCGCTATGTGCCCGATGTGCAGCGTGCCCGCCCGGCGGAGCACCCGGTTTTTGATCCGACGACGCGCAGCAGCCTTGTGTTGCCGCTGGTGCCGGCGGGCAAGGATGGGCGCCCCGGCCTCGGTCTGGGGGCCATTGTCGTCGAAAGCCCCACGCCGCTAGCCGTCACTGAAGAAGACTCGCGCGTGTTGCAGGCGCTGGCCGCGCTGGCGCTGGCCGTGCTCACGCAAGACGGCCTGGTGCAGCAGTTGACCGGGCAGGCGGGCCAGGTGCGCGCGCTGCTCGACAGCGTGGCGACGCTGCTCGAAGAGTCGGACGAGGACTTGCTTTACATGCGGCTGGTTGCCAGCGCGCGCCAGGCGCTGGATGCCGACCTGGTGGTGCTGCATCCCTGGGACCCGCCCGCCGCGTTGCGCGAAGTGCCGCCGCAAAGCGGCAACCAGCAGGCGGGGGTGCTGGCCGGGAGCGCGGTGATGCAGCAGTTGGTGCGCCAGGTGGTGGCCGCCGGGCCGGAGCGGGGCGGCGCGCCGCTGTTTGTCGAAGATGTGGTGCGCCGCGGCGGGCCGAAGCTACCCGAATGGGCCGTGCTGGAAGGGGTGCGCTCGCTGGCGGTGGCGCCGCTGATTGCTCGCTCCGAGATCACCGGCGTGCTGTTCATCGCGTATCGCCACCAGGTGCGCTTCGATCACCCGCGCCGGGAGGCCGTGCGGCTATTCGCCACGCTGGCGGCCACGGCCGTCAAGAACGTGCGCGAGCAGGCCAAGCAAGCCGCGGCGTTGCGCGGCCAGATGCAATCGTTGAGCCTGGCCGCTCACGAGTTGCGTGAACCTGTGGACAAGGTCCACATGATTATCGAGACGGCGCTGAACGGACTCTGGCTGCCGATGTCCGATACGCTGCGCGAACGGCTGAGCGCGGCCTACAGCCTGCTCGACGAGCACTACGAGGTGCTGGGGCGGGTGCTCCAGCTTGGCCGGCTGGAGGCCGGCACGCAAGATCTCCAGCGCGCGCCGGTGGGTGTGGGGGCGCTGGCGCAGGCGGTGATCGCGCGCAACGCCGAATTCGCCCGCGCGAACGAAATCACCCTGCGCGCGGCCGTCGATCCCCTGCTGGGGCCGCAACACCCGCTGCTGGATGAGACGCTGATGGTGAGCGCGCTCAGCAACCTGGTCCATAACGGCATCAAGTTTAGCGCGCCCGGCGGGAGCGTCGTGCTCACCTGCACGGCCACTTATGCAGAGGGCCAGCGGCAGTTGCAACTCGAAGTGGCCGACCAGGGCATCGGGATTCCGGCGGATGTCGGGGATCAGATTTTTGAGCCGTATTACCAGGTGGATCATAGCCTGGGCCGCAAGAGTGGCGGCATGGGGCTGGGCCTGCCGCTGGCCCGCCTGATCGTGGAACTGCACGGCGGCACGCTGACCGCCGCCAGCACGCCGGGACAGGGCAGCCGCTTCATCATCCGGCTGCCTTTCCTGGCGGCGTAGGAGTCCGTATGGCCCGCCCGCAGATCCTCGTCGTCGAAGATGACCCCACCTGGGCGGTCTTGCTGGCCGATTGGTTGGGGACGCGCTACCGGCTGACGGCGGCGGGGGACGGGGCTGCCGCCCTGGCCCAGGTGACGGCGCAGCCACCCGATGCCCTGGTGCTCGATTTGCACCTGCCCGATATGGATGGCGCCGAGGTGTTAACCCGCTTGCGCGCAATGCCCGCCGGCCGGATGATCCCGGTCGTGGTATTTTCCAGTGCCGCACATGACGTGACGCTTGTGCGGCGGCTGACCGCGCTCTCGGAACCTGGCCTGCTGCTCTTCGCGGCGAAAGGCGCGAAGGTGGATGGCCTGCTCAGCGCGCTGCGGCGCGCGTTGGGCTAGGAGGAACGACAAGATGCCGACAATCGTCACATCCGGTACCCGACAAAACGGCGCGCCCGAAGCCTCGGGCGGCGTGGCGCTGCTCCAGGTGGGGGCGGCGATGGACCTGGGGCTGCGCACCAACCAGGAAGACGCGCTAGGCGTCTCCTTGCCTGGCGAAGACGACGCCGCGCGTCGCGGCGGCCTGTTTGTCCTGGCCGACGGCCTGGGTGGGCACACCGCCGGGGAACTAGCGAGCCGGTTGGCCGTGCAGACCATCGGCGCGGCCTACTACGCATCGTCGATGCGCCAGCCGGGTAATCTGTTGCAGAGCGCCATCGAGCAGGCCAATCGCCGCCTGCTGGCCGCCGGGCAGGACCCGGCGCTGCGCGGCCTGGGCAGCACCTGCGTCTGCGCGGCGGTGCAAGGCGACAGCCTCTGGGTCGCCAATGTGGGCGACAGCCGGGCCTATCTCTTGCGCCCGCCCGGCACCTTGCAGCAGCTTTCGCAAGACCATTCGATGGCCGCCGAACAGGTGCGCCAGGGCCTGATTGCCAGCGAGGAGCACGCCGACCACGCGATGCGCTCAGTGCTGCTGCAATCGCTGGGCGTGCCCAGCGGCGTGCAGCCCTACTTCGCCGGGCCGCTGCCCTTGCAAAAGGGCGATCTGCTGCTGCTCTGCTCGGACGGACTCTACAATGCGTTGGACGAGCGCGCCATGCACGATTATCTGCTGGCCGCGCTCTTGAGCACGCTCACGGTCAGTCCCGACCAGATCGCCCGCGACCTGGTCGAAGGGGCGCGCTTCCACGGCGGCGACGATAACATCTCGGCGCTGGTGGTGTATTGCGCGGACGTGGTGCCCGAAGCGGTGGCCCGCGCGGCGGGGTGGCCGCAGAGCCAGGCGCGCAGCCTGTTCTTGCCGATGAACGGAGCCTCGGCCCAGCGCACGCCGGACGCGCCCGCCCCGCCCGCCCCGCCCGCGCCCACTAGCGGGCCGGTAGCTACGGCGCCCGCCGATCTGGAGGAAAGCCGCGGCCCGGCCGGCCCGCCCGCCGATCTGCCGTATTTGCCCGCCGTGCCGGCTTATACCCGGACGCGCATCGCGCCGCTCAGCCTGGCGGCCCTGATCGGTGGGGGCGCGCTGTTCTTGCTGCTGGCTCTGGCCTGGGCCGCCGCCGCGTTCTGGGCGCCGCGCTGGCTCGTGCCGATCTTCCTGACCATGCTGGCGCTGGCGATTCCCCTGGGCGGCCTGCTCTTCCTGAACCGCCCGCGCCTGATCCCAATCGCGCCGCCGCCCAGCGAATCCGGGCCGCCGCCGGACGACGCGGGTGCGGTCGCCCGCGCCGCCACCGACCCCAGCCGCAGCCTGGTGACGTTCGACGATCCGGTTGCGACGCTGATCGCGCGGTTGCTGCCCGGCCACGGCGGGCCGGGGGAGATCGACCGCAGCCTGGCGACACCGGGCAGCGGGCCGGTGGCTCCGGTGATCCCACCCGATGCGCCGCCCGACTATGTCAGCCAGGCCATGAGCGCCGCGCTGGCGCGGGCGCACCAGCAATGGACATTTAACCTGCTCATGGCGGGTGTAAGCGCGTCGCTGGTGATCGGCGGCTGCCTGGTGACTATCGGCACGCTGCTGCTGGGCAAAGGCGAGCAGTTGGGCGCGCTGTTTGGCCCCGGCGTGGGTTTGCTCGGCATCGTAAGCTGGCTGGTCACGCAGCCGACCTCGCAGTTGAACCGGGCAGGCAACCAGATCAGCCTGCTGACCATCGTCTGGACCAACTACGCGCAGGAACTGCGCAACTGCGCGCGGATTACCGATCCCACGCAGGCGGCGTCGTGCAGCCAGCGCGCGGGCGCCGAGGCGGTACAGTATTTCAACCAGATCGTCACCGAAAAACCGAGTTAGCGTGGCGACCCCGATGCTGCGGGGACGCGGCGGGCCGGTTGCAAACCGGCCCTTACCCGCGCATCGATACTGGGCCGCCGCGACGGCACAAAAAGGGCGGTCTTCGTGACCGCCCTTTCGTTATTATGCCGCGGGGCGGCGGGGTGCCGGCCGCCCGTGGCAGGTCCCATCGGCGCTAGTCTTTGTCCCAGAAGCGCCACCAACCGCCGCCATTATTGTTGCTGTTGTCTTGCGCGGTGTACTCTTCGTACTCTTCGTCGCTGGACTCGAACCCGTTGGTCCAGTTTACATAGGGTCCTTCGTCCGAGTCCTCGTCGTAGCCGAACAGGCCATGCAGGAACTCGTCTGTTTCTACGCTCATTTCCGGCTCCCTCACGTCAGGGGGAGCCATCGTCCAACACCGGTGGCTCCCGTCAGGATGGTGAATCAGGAGCCGCCGCCAACGAGGCGACTATATCGTTTGCCGTGCCAGGGCAATGCGCCATACGATCTTAACGCGGCACCCGGATCAAAGTTGCAGATCCAGGGCAGGACGAATCTACGCAGTGAACAGCCAGGGTGTGCGATCAGCTAGGAGGGATCGGCCAACAGGTCCCAGAGTCCAGGGTATCGTCCCCATACGGGCGCCAAGTGACCAGGGGGAATCGTAGTGCCGTTATCGTCGCGCGCCCGGCGCCACACAGCCGGAACGAAGCTGGCGAGTTTGTCGGTTGGCACTACAATATACTCCCACTATAGTCTATCTGCGTAGCGCGAGTCAATAGGAAAATCTTACTATATCTCAGGGATAACCAGCGAAAATATGACTACTGATGACCCAACCCGTTGGTTGCCGTACCGGCCCGGCGCTCTCCGGTAAGTCAGGAGCGGAGTTAAATTGACATAACCGCGAGAATAATGTAGGGATGCGGCTGCCGGGTAGCGAATGATGGCCGGGTTATTGCAACAATTCGACGCACCCGCCGTACCAGGGCCGCGGGCAACTTTAGTACGAGGAGTGCGAATCGTGGAGCGTGTCGTGATCGTGGGGGCTGGGCTTGCCGGCCTGACCTGTGGGCGCATTTTGCTGGAGCGGGGCTACGACGTGCAGGTGCTGGAGGCGAGTGACGGCGTGGGCGGGCGGGTGCGTCGCGATGTGGTGGATGGGTTCCGGTTGGACCGCGGCTTCCAGGTGTTGTTTACGGCCTATCCCTCAGCCAGGCGCTTGTTGGACTATGCGGCGCTCGATCTGCGGGCATTCGACCCCGGCGCAATCATCGCGTTGGGCCGGCGCCGCGCCGTGCTGAGCGACCCGACCCGTGATCCCGCGGCGGCGCTGCCCGCGGCGCTGACCTCGCTGGTGTCGCCGCTCGATAAGCTCAAGACGGCGGTGCTGGCGCTCTGGCTGCGCGGCCAATCGATCCCTGAACTCCTGGCCGGCCCCGACACGTCCACTATTGACTTCTTGCAGCGCATGGCCTTTTCGCGGCGCTACATCAACGGCTTCATCCGCCCGTTCTACGGCGGCATCTTTCTGGATCGTCGTTTGCAGACCAGCGCGAAATGCTTCAAGTTCGATTTCAAGATGCTGAGCGAGGGGCAGACCGTGGTGCCCGCGGGCGGGATGGGGGCCATCCCGGCCCAGCTTGCGGCGCCGTTGCTGGCCGCCGGGGGCTGCCGGCTGCGGACACGCGTGGCGGCGGTGGAGCCGGCGGGCGCGGATCATGGCCCGGCGGTGCGCCTGGACGACGGCACCCGCCTGGCCGCGGACACAGTGGTGGTCGCCACGGAGGCGCCCGAAGCGGCCCGCCTGACCGGACAATCCATGCCGGCCGGACAAGTGGGCACAGTGAACCTGTACTGGCAGGGGCCGCGCCCGGTTTATAGCGGGAAGAAGCTGGTGCTGAACGCCAATCCGCGCCCCTTCGTGAACCATGTGGTGCAGATGACGAATATCGCGCCGGAGTACGCGCCACCGGGCGGGCACCTGCTCTCGGCCACGGTGCTCGGCGTGCCCGGCGGGGATGACGACGCTCTCTACGCGGGGGCTATGGACGATTTGCTCCATATGTTCGCCGGGAACCTGTATGCCCAACGCACGCTGGCCGAATATACGCCGCTGGCGGTTTACCGCATCCCCTATGGGCAGTTTCCCCAACCGCCGGGTTTGCACCCCAACCTGCCCGATAACCGCAGCGGGCGGCCTGGTATCGTGTTTGCCGGGGAGTTCACCGAAGCCAGCAGCCAGAATGCGGCGATGATCAGCGGTGAGAAGGCCGCTGCGCTCATCCTGGGCGAAGCGCCGCCGTCGCCGTAGCATCTGACAGTTCCTTGCAGGCGCGGGCCGGTTTGCAACCGGCCCCTACAGACACAGGGGGCGCGGCGGGCCGGCTATTCGTCCTCGATGTGATCGACTAGCTCGGCGGCCAGGCCGGTGTAGGTGGCGGGGGTCAGGGCGAGCAGGCGGGCGCGGTCGGCGGGAGGCAGATCCAGGCTCTCGATGAAGGCGCGCATGTCCGCTGCGGTGACGCGGGCGCCGCGGGTCAGTTCTTTGAGCTTTTCGTAGGAGTTCGGCTGCCCGGCCTTGCGCATCACCGTCTGGATCGCTTCGCCCAGCACTTCCCAGTTGGTGTCCAGGTCGCGCTCCAGGGCCGCGCGGTCGGCGGACAGTTCGCCCAGGCCGCGCATGGCCGAGCGTAGCGCCAGGTAGGAGTGAGCGATGCCCACGCCCAGGTTGCGCAGGGTGGAGGAGTCGGTGAGATCGCGTTGCAGGCGGGAGACGGGCAGCCGGGTCGCCAGGTGGGTCAGCAGGGCCGTGCTTAACTCCATGTTGGCCTCGGAGTTCTCGAAGTTGATCGGGTTGACTTTGTGCGGCATGGTGGACGAGCCGACTTCCCCGGCCACCACGCGCTGCTTGAAGTAGCCGAGCGCGATATAGAACCAGAGGTCGCGGTCGAAATCGACGGTGATCGTGTTGAAGCGAACCAGGGCGTGGCAGCATTCGGCCAAGTAGTCGTGCGGTTCGATCTGCGTGGTTAGCGGGTTATAGGTCAGCCCCAGCCCTTCCACGAAAGCGCGGGCGATGGCCTCCCACGGCGCATCGGGATAGGCGGCGGTGTGGGCGTTGAAGTTGCCGACGGCGCCGTTGAACTTGCCCAGGTATTCCAGATCGCGGATACGGCGTAGTTGGCGGCGCCAGCGGTAGACGAAGACGGCCAACTCCTTGCCCACCGTGGTGGGGCTGGCCGGCTGGCCGTGGGTATGGGCCAGCATCGGCAAGTCGCGTAGCGTATCGGCCTGGGTCGCCACAGCGGCGACGAGCTTTTCGGCCTGCGGCAGCCAGATCTCGCGCAGCCCGCCCTGGAGCATCCGCCCATAGGCCAGGTTGTTGATGTCTTCGGATGTGCAGGCAAAGTGCAGGAACTCGGCGACCGCGGCGAGGCTGGTGCCGGCCAGCCGTTCCTTGAGGAAATATTCGACCGCCTTCACATCATGCCGGGTGGTCCGCTCGATCTCCTTCACGCGGGCGGCGGCGGCCTCGTCGAAGCCGGTCACGATACCGCGCAAAGTGGCGCTTTCCTCCGCGGTGAAGGGGCGCGCTTCGGGGATGGCCGGGTGGGCGGCCAAGGCGATCAGCCACTCGATTTCGACCCCGACGCGCCGGCAAATCAGCGCCTCTTCCGAGAAGTAGGCGGCCAGCGGTGCGATCTGCTCCCGGTAGCGCCCATCTAGCGGCGAGACGGCATCCAGGCTCATCGGTCCGGCATCCTCCGGCAACTCCATTCCTTGTCACTCTGAGCGCAGCGAAGAGTCTCATCCTTTAGCGGCGGAGCCGGAGATTCTTCGCTGCGCTCAGAATGACGGATCTGACTGCTCACTCAAATATCTCACGCACCGGAATGGTCCACCCCGGCACCACATCCCCGGCGTCCAGCATGTCGTCCTCTTTGTACACCTGGGCGCTGTTGCTCGTGCGATAGACCGTGACCCAACGGGTGCGCGGGTTGATCACCATGACCATGCGCGTGCCGGCGTTCAGCCAGTCCGCGACGTTCTCCTCGACCTCGGCGTAACTGTCGCCCGGCGAGATCACTTCCACAGCCAGATCCGGCGCGCCGGGCCAGTAGCCCTCTTTCGAGGTTGGGGTATTGACCCGCTCCTGCGCGACGAAGGCCATATCGGGCGCCCTCACGGTGTCGGGGTTGTGGGTCAGGACGAAGCCAGTTTCAGCCCCATATACTGCCCCTAGTTTATGGTCCCTTATATAGCGGCCTAACTCAATGGAGAAGGTGCCGACGATTCTACCGTGATCATGTCCTGCTGGTGCCATCTTACGTAGTTCTCCTTGCACCAACTCATACCGCCAGCCGTCATCCGGCAGCCGCTCCAGGTCATCCGCCGTGTAGATCCGAGTTTGTAGCGTCATCGGAGCACCTCATTCCGTTATGTGGTCGGCGGGCCATGCCTTATCGCCATACTGCGCGCAACTTATCCAAATCAGATGGGCCTCCATATTATATACCACCCGCCCGCCTCCTGACGACAAAACGAGCCTGCGCTACCCGGCGCAGGCTCGTAAGATGCACTGATAGCTGATAGCTATAACACGCTCTTTACCTCGTCGGTGACTTCATCGGCGAAGGTAGCGAAGTTGGCGCGGAAGCGCTCGACCAGGTTGCGGGCGGTGGCGTCGTAGGCGGCTTTGTCGGCCCAGGTGTTGCGCGGCACCAGCACGTCGTCGGGCACGCCGGGGCAATGCAGCGGGACCTGGAAGCCGAAGACCGGGTCGGTGCGCGTCTCGACTTGCGCCAGGTCGCCGTTGAGCACGGCGCGGACGATGGCGCGGGTATGGGCGATGCTCATGCGCTCGCCGGTGCCGTAGGGGCCGCCGCTCCAGCCGGTATTCACCAACCACACATCCGCGCTGTGCTGGTCGATCTTCTCGCCGAGCAGGCGGGCGTAGGTCATGGGCGGCAGGGGCAGGAACGGCGCACCAAAGCAGGTGCTGAACTCGGCTTGCGGGGCGGTGATGCCGCGCTCGGTGCCCGCCAGTTTGGCGGTGTAGCCCGACAGGAAGTAGTACATGGCCTGCTGGCGGTTCAGCCGGGCGACGGGCGGCAGGACGCCGAAAGCATCGGCGGAGAGCATGAGCACGTTGCGCGGGTGGCCGCCCATGCCGGTGGGCGAGGCGTTCGGGATGTACTCGATGGGGTAGGCCGAGCGGATATTCTCGGTGAGCGACTGGTCGCTCAGATCGAGTTGCCGGGTCGCCTCGTCCATCATCACGTTTTCCAGCACGGTGCCGAAGGCGTGGCTGGCGACCCAAATGGCCGGTTCGGCCCGCTCGGACAGGTTGATGACTTTGGCGTAGCAGCCGCCCTCGAAGTTGAACACGCCCTGGTCGCTCCAGCCGTGCTCGTCGTCGCCGATGAGCGTGCGGGTCGGATCGGCGGAGAGGGTGGTCTTGCCGGTGCCGGAGAGGCCGAAGAAGAGGGCCACGTTTTCGCCCTGCGCGTCGCTGTTGGCCGAGCAATGCATGGCGACGACATCGCGCAACGGCAGATAATAGTTCATCACCGTGAACATCGACTTCTTGATCTCGCCCGCGTAGGCTGTGCCGCCGATCAAGATCAGTCGCTTCGCCAGGTTGAGGATGATGAACGTCTCGGAGCGGGTGCCGTCTTCTTCGGGCACGGCCTTAAAACCGGGCATGTCGATCACCGTGAAGTTGGGCGCGAACTGCTCCAGTTCGGCATCGGTGGGCCGGATAAAGAGGTTGCGCGCAAAGAGATTGGCCCACGCGCTTTCGGTGATCACGCGCACCGACAGCCGGTATTCGGGGTCGGCGCCGACAAACAGGTCCTGGACAAAGACATCTTTGTTTTCGATATAGGCCAACATGCGCTGGTGGAGGGCCTCAAACTTGGCCTCCGCAAACGGCTGGTTGACCGCACCCCACCAGACCTTATCCTGGCTCGACGGCTCGCGCACCACAAACTTGTCCTTGGGCGAACGGCCGGTATACTGGCCGGTGCGCACGACCAGGGGGCCGGTGCGGGCGAGCGCGCCCTCGCTGCGGCGGATGGCTTCTTCGTAAAGCGCCGCCGCCGGCAAATTCCAATGGATCGACCGCACATTACTGATGCCCTGGTCCTCCAGGGTGCGAGGGCGTTGCAGAGTTTGCATGTACCAACCTCCTTGTTGATGCAAGCGCAAAAAGCTATGGACCCATCCCGACATTGGGTGGGATCTGCCGCACGGGGCCGCGTGCTACCGGCTCCTCCTTCCCAGGCTTCGGCCTCAGGGAACGCCTTATTATACAACAACTCTACACGCGGGCGCGATATGCGGGCCCGGCCCGCCGCCCAGCCAACGGCCCGC